>NZ_JBHSBQ010000006.1:0-16094 GCF_042650665.1 Microvirga sp. GCM10011540
GGCGCACGATGATCTGCGGCCGCGGCTGGCGCACCGTCACGTTCGGCTGCGGCTGCTGCACCACCACCCGCGGCTGGGCCTGCTCGACCTGCACCTGCGGCTGCGGCTGGCGCACCACGATCTCGGCGCCGTCGGCCTGCGCCTGCTGCTGGCCCGCCGGCACCGCCACCACGGCCACGACGAAGCGCTCGCTGTCCTGCACCGGCTGGTAGGCGTTCTGGTCATAGGCCTGCAGCTGGCGCAGCTGCTGCTCGTTGCCGCGCACGGTGACGCGGTTGCCCTGCAGGGCGATGCGGTTGGCCGGCACCACGACCTGGCGGCGCTCGCCCAGGGCCTGGCCGGTGGTCATGACCGCATAGGTCTGGTTGTCGCGTCCGCGCACGATGGCGTTGACGGTGCCGATC
This sequence comes from Microvirga sp. GCM10011540, assembly GCF_042650665.1. NCBI lineage: Bacteria > Pseudomonadati > Pseudomonadota > Alphaproteobacteria > Hyphomicrobiales > Methylobacteriaceae > Microvirga > Microvirga sp. GCM10011540. The sequence continues at coordinate 405 of NZ_JBHSBQ010000006.1, forward strand.
TGCTCGCCCTGCGAGCTGTAGACCGGCTGGTTGCGCATCTGGGACGCGGCAACTTGGCCCTGTTGAACCTGCTGCTGCGAGGGGCTGGTCTGTGCGACGGCGGCCGACGCGAGGGCCGTGGTGCCGAGAAGCGCAGCGACTGCAATGAGCTTCATGATCTCGTCTCCAAACTTGGCACGATGTAGCGGAAATCACCCGTAGGATTGCCGGCTACTCTGTGTATTGCTGTGAAACGGGCATCTGTCTCTCCGGCCCGTGTTGATCTGATCGAGCCACTCCAAAGTCATGCTCGTCAGTGCGAGGACGAGGAGCTTTGTTCTCCCGGCTCGACCTCCGATGAATGAATGTTCAGAGTACCTCCACGTTCCGCGCCGATCTTTCACGCGCCGAGAAAGTTGGTACGGCGTCGGACAAAAGAATTGGCTGCTTGCGGCGCTCTTTCGTCATGTTGTGTGAAGCATCAAGTGCAACAGCGATCCACAAACAAGGCTTCTTGTGACGAATATGTTCTTATGGAGATTTGTGGCGATCGTTAACTGGGCCAGGGATTTGGCCATAGCCGCATAGGAAGTCTTCGACGGCAAAGGCCCCGCCAGCTCCGAAAAACTGGCGGGGAAGTTTAGGTGAATGGAGATGCTTGAAGCACCAATGAGCCGTCATTCCAGTTCCAAAGGGAGGTCCTCACGCCTATATTGAAGGTCGGGCGAGTGGCTGGAATGCACTTGCCAGCTCAAGCGAAAAACCGGTGTGGAGGTGAGTAGTTTCCGGAGAAAATCGTATTCCGGTACGGTGACGGACACACTCCCCGAAAACAGCGCCGACCTTCTGTCCGAGATCAGTCGAACACGTAGGGTCGGCGAGGCTGTAGGTCGTATGACCTGAGTGCTCGTCGTTCAGTTTTATCGTGAAGAATCTTCATCTAGATCCGATCAATCCAGCTCTCTCTGGCGAAGGTCCTTGATCAGCCGTATCCGTCCGCGAAGGTTGGCTATGGCCGAGCGCGCGTAAAGCCTGTCGTTGCCGCAGCAAGTCCATACGCATGGTCGCGTGATTCCAACCATTCCGCGGATTTGTGGGTGCGCTAACGTACGGATTTCCCATTTTCATCAGGAGCAAGACCAGCATAAGCGCGTTGAAGGTCTGGTTTCAAAAATTTCATATGACGATGCAGCGCTAAGGATTAGCTATATGAAGAATGTCTTTGATAATAATGAATTGCAAATATAAATTATTTCGATCTGACTTATAATATACATAAAATATCTATTATATTTGGAACGCATAAGAATTTGACTCGTTTAAATGCGATCCAACCTGTGAGGCCGAGGCAATGCGAGGTGCATTGGTGTTTGGCCCCTACAATCCAAAGGAGACTATGCTATGAAAATGCTCAATACCGTTTCTCGTCTTGGAGTGTGCGCCTTCGGACTGATGCTCATTGCAGCTCCTGCGAACGCTGCAGAGTTCGGCGAATGGGACGCCAATGCAGATGCGCGCCTGACGAACGAGGAGTTCCGGACGAACTTCGAACAGGCAGGCATCTTCAATGACTGGGATCAGAACAACGATCTCGGTCTTTCGGAACGCGAGTTCGAGGCTGGCATCGGAGATGACGCTACGGCCTTCAACACCCGTTTCGGTGAAGATGCATTCAATGAGTGGGATGTGAACAACGATAACTTGCTGTCGAACAACGAGCTCTACGATGGCGTATATGCCTCTTATGACAGCAACGGCGACAAGGTCATTCAGGAGCCCGAGTTCGGCGATATCGGCGACGACATGGGCGATGGCGGTCTCTGGGACGTCTAAGAACATAACACGTTGAGGCGGGCTGCAGCCCGCCTCTCACCTCCGTTCGAGGTGACACCATTCGGCTCCGAGACAGCCTAAGTCTCCCCCTGCTTGCGCTTCCTTGAGGGTTCGAGCTCCCTACAGGTCTTTTGTGGCCGGAGGGGCTGGAAGGGGATGGCGTGCATAAAGACGCGTCAGCGTCGCAGCGGTTGCCCCATGGACCAGGATGGACGCAAAGATCACGGCGCTGGCGACATGCCAGATCATGGGATCGTGGACGTGCCCGCGCGCGAAGGTGGCGTAGTAAATCGCAGCCACGCCAACCGGTCCGAACCAACCAATGTAGGCAGCGTCACGGCCGTTGAGGGCATTCCTCAAAGTGGGCGAAAGAGCCGCGACGACCGGTGGGCGGCGCAGAAGCAGGATCAGAATCGTCAGGGCAAACAGCGGCCAGCCGAGACGCATCCATTCCGAGAAAGGCAGCGCAATTCCGAAGAGGACGAACATGGGCAGCGTGAACAGCTTTGCCACCGCCTCCTGGATGTGTTCCTCCTCGTGTTCCTCTCCCCCTTCGGTGCAGACATTGAAAACGAGCCCTGCCAGGAAGACGGAGATGATTGCATCCGCACGGGCCAGCGCAGAAACCCCCAGGGTAAGAAGCGAGAAGGCGACCGTATAGCCCAGGAGAGACGCGTTCTCGGCAATTCCGCGCCGTCTGGCAACCGCCAGGAGCCTGGCTGCGGCATAGCCGATCGCGCAGCCGATGATACCCGCAACCATGACGCCCACCAGAACCGACTCTACAAGCCAGCGAGACCAGGCCTCGTCAGGGGAATGTCCGATCATCAGCACCGAGAGCATCACGAAGAGATAGGCAAGACCATCGTTTGCGCCTGCTTCCAGCGAGATTGCGTCCCGCACCCGCAAGGGCAGGTGCTTTTTCGCAAATGGGCCTGTGACGATAGAGCTGGCTACGACCGGATCGGTAGGGGTGACGACTGCACCAAGCAGAAGGGCCGTCCAGAACGAGACGCCGAGAAGGAAACCGGCGAGGGCGGATGATACCAGCCACATGCCCAGCATCCCAAGGGTGAGGAGGAGGGTTACCGGCCGCCAAAGTGCCTTCACGCTCTCCTTCTCGAGTCTTAGGGCGACACCCATGAGGCCGATCGCCAGCGTAATCCGCGCGGCCTGTTCGAGAATGGGGCTCTCTTCCCCCCACTTGGCCATATCGAGCCAGCCGAACCCATAAGGTCCGACCGCAATCCCGACGAAAACCGCGATCATAGGCTCCTGAACAGGGCTCTTCTTGATCGGCCTTGAAAAGAGGCCGATCAAAACGACCACAGCTGCGATGACAGCAAGAGCTATATTGAGCTGGTGCATGACGACTCCGGCCGGTGCCTTCCTGATACCTAGTGAACCGACAGTCGGGTGACTTTGTTCAGACCGCGTTTTCCGCTCGGCTTTTGTCGGCGAGACGTCTCATAACCCAGCACTTCCGACGACACGCCTCCGCACCGAGGCTACGGCCCGAACTCGTTCCAGGCGGCCACCTTGCCGCAACCGAGCGAGGTGTTTCCTCCTGATCAATCGATCACGCTACCGGGTGTCGACCTGAACACGGGAAAGAGCCGGGCTCTTGGGCTTGCGACAACCCGCAAACCGCTTTGTTGGCGCCGTTGGGAGGCGCCGACGGCCGATTATCTCGACCCATGCTTCGTCAGGGCCCGGGATCCCGGCGGCCTGCCGGGCTGGGACCAGGAACAGACCTGTGCCGCCGACGTTGGAGATGGAATTCAAGCTCCGTAAGGACAGGCAAATGACCCAAGCCACCACGACTACCGATCACGATGAAATCCGCCGCTGGGCGGAGGAACGTGGCGGGCGGCCATCGGTCGTTCGCACCAAGAGAGGAAAAGGCGGCATTCTCCGTTTCGACTTCGGCGAGGATGACGAGGCTCTCGAGGAGACATCCTGGGAAGAGTTCTTTCAGATCTTCGAGGACAGCGACCTGGCGTTCTTGCATCAGGACAGCATCGGGTCAGGCAAGACCAGCCGTTTCTTCAAGTTTGTCGCACGTGAGGCCGGCACCGGCTCGCGGAACTCGAAGGGCTCCTCATCCAAAGGTGCGGCGTCCAAGGGTACGACGTTCTCGCGGCGTTTGTCTTCGGGAACTGCGAAGAAAAAATCTCCGGAAGCGCCCGCGAGGAAGGCCGCCAGAACGTCGCGGACTTCAGCGAAGGGCGGTTCGGCATCCTCCGGCACCAAGTCGTCATCGGAGCGGGCGGCGAAAGCCGGTAGCAAGAAGGCTGCTGGCGCGATACGTCGCTCGACGGCCTCCGCGGCCGCCGGAACGAAGCGCAGGTCCGCTGAGGCACGCACGAGCGGTGCTTCGGCCGCGAAGCGGTCCGGACAGGCATCCGCAGCGAAGACGGGCGCGGCGAAAAGCTCCTCTGCCCGCAAGTCCGGATCGTCAACGTCAACTGCAAGGCGCAGCACCAAGACGGCCTCGAAGGTTACTGCGGCTCGCTCGACGAAGGCAGCCGGGTCGAAAAGCCGCTCGGCTACGACACGGACGAACGCGTCCAAGACTGCCACCAAGGCTGGCGCTAAAAAGGCCACTACGGGTGGAGCGAAAAAGCGTGCAGCCGCTTCATCGACGGGGCTGAAGAGCACGAAAAAAACCAGCCGAGTCACCGGAGTATCCTCGAAAAAGGGCTCGCGGAAATAGTATCGTGGTGCCGTTGGCTCCTGCTGACGGCCCGTCCAACGAGGCAGACGGTCCCAGAAGTCGGGCCGCAGCGGATTGTGCACGATATGTTGCGACGGCGGGCGGCTCCGATGGAGGCGCCGGCCCCTCCTTGCCCCAATAATGGGGTGATGCTTGCGATATCGATGACGAAGACGGACAGTCGGATCTGCCGTTGCCCTTCCGGTCTGATCCCATTCGGCCGCGCTGCGAAGCGTCGGGCCTGCTATTACATCGGCGGCTTCGATCCTGAATTTAAAAACCTGGGTCTGGGGACAATCCTGGTCGGATACGCCATCTCGGAAGCCGAACGGGGAGGGCGCTACCTTCTTCGACTTTCTGAGAGGCCAGGAGCCCTATTAGTACCGCTGGGGCGCCGTCGAAAGATCAACCTGTTCCCGCTTTCTCGAACCACTCGCGAGGTAGAACGATGGCGTGTCCTGTCGGCGCCCGCTGGACCATAGGCGATGTTTCGGATCCCGGTTTCGAGGCGCTGCGTCCGTCTCTGTGGGGAGTTCGTCGTGTATTGGGGCTGGATGCCTGATTGCGGCGGACTCGGTCGCGAGGCTCATGTGGTGACGACCGAGGAAGTGACGATCTGCTCGCCCTTCTGGCCACACCAGCCCCATCTCGGCCGCGCCGGAGCGCATTTCGTAGGCCTGAACGCCCGTGAGCTGCCATTATCATCCGGCAACGGAGTGCGTGATCGAGAACTGGCTGCTCCACCGGCCGGAGCTTTACGGTCGTGTCGGATTGCGCATCCCGGCGCACGCGGATGGATAGCCAGGGAATTCGACCGACCTTCATCGTGGAGCATCGAGGGGAAGCTTCCGTTCGCGCCGGGCTCAACGGCGTGCAAGGGTGCTTTCGGCCAATAATGTCAGTGCCCTGGATCAGGCCTGGAGAAGAACCTGGGCAGGTAAAGCGGAACAATACGCTCGCCTCGGCCGTTAAACGGCGGCCAAGCTTGCAGCCGACTTCTGGTCTGCAGCCGGCGTGTAGGCCTGGATAATGAGGTGATCGCTGCATGAAGATCGTTGTGTTCGGCCTCACGATCTCCTCCTCCTGGGGCAATGGGCACGCCACTCTCTGGCGTGGTCTGTGCCGGGCACTTGCCCGCCAAGGGCACCGGGTTGTCTTCTTCGAGCGCGACGTGCCCTACTATGCCATGAACCGGGATTTGCATGAGATCCCTGGCGGGGCTCTCGTACTCTATGATGATTGGGAGGCGATCCGGCCACGCGCGAAGGCAGAGATCGCCGATGCCGACGCGGCCATGGTGACGTCCTACTGCCCCGACGGCATCGCGGCCGCCGATCTCCTGCTCGATGCCCCGCGCGCAACACGGGTCTTTTACGATCTCGATACACCCGTCACGCTCTCCCGCCTGCATGACAGGCAGGCCATCACCTATATCGGACCGCGCGGCCTCGGCGATTTCGATCTGGTGCTCAGCTATACAGGAGGCGCGGCTCTCGAGAGGCTGCGCCAGGAGCTGGGCGCACGGCGGGTCGAACCTCTCTATGGGCACGTCGATCCCGACCAGCACCGCCCCGTCGAGCCGGTCCCATCCTATAAGTCCGACCTGTCCTATTTGGGCACCTATGCGGCCGACCGACAGGCAACCCTTCAGCGTCTTCTGATCGAGCCGGCCCGGCTGCGACGGAACCGGCGCTTCGTGATCGGTGGCGCCCAGTACCCGCCCGACTTTCCCTGGGAACCCAACATTTATTTCGTTCAGCACCTGCCTCCATCCGAGCATCCTGCCTTCTTCTCGTCATCCCGCCTCACCCTCAATGTCACACGCCAAGCGATGGCCGAAATGGGCTGGTGCCCCTCCGGGCGCCTCTTCGAGGCAGCGGCCTGCGGCACACCGATCGTCTCGGACAATTGGGAGGGGCTCGACAGCTTCTTCGAACCTGGCCAAGAAATTCTCATCGCCGACACGACGCAGGATGCCGTCGATGCGTGCGAACTGAGCGATGCCGAGCTGGGGCGCATTGCCGAGGCCAGCCGCGAGCGAACCCTCGCGGAGCATACGTCCGCGCGCAGGGCGCAACAGCTGGAGGCGTTGATCGCCGGCTCCGGCTCCTCGTCGCGCGCTAATGGCGTCACAGCCATGATGGAGGCCTGATCATGTGGGGCATCATACCGGCTGCCGGAATAGGCAGCCGAATCCAGCCGCTTGCCTTCTCAAAGGAGCTGCTGCCGGTCGGCAGCCGACTGGACAACGGAGTCGAGCGCCCCTGCGCGGTCAGCGAGTATCTCGTCGAACGCATGATCTACGGCGGAGCGAAGAGGGTGTGCTTCGTCATCTCCCCCGGAAAATCGGACATCATGGAGTACTATGGGGCGAACTACGGCGAGGCATCGATCGCCTATGTGGTTCAGCCCGATGCCAGTGGATTGTGCGACGCCATTTTCCGTGCCTCGCCGCTCATCCCCCCGGACGAGAGCGTGATCGTCGGGCTGCCGGACACCGTCTGGTTCCCGGAAACCGCCCTGGCGGAGCTTCCTGAGGAAACCTTGTCATTCCTCCTCTTTCCAGTCGACAATCCGGAATTCTTCGACGCCGTCCTACTCGACGAGAACGACCGGGTCTTGGAAATCCAGGTGAAGCGCAGCGATGCATCCTCCAAGTGGATATGGGGCGCCTTCAAGATGCCCGGCCGTATGTTGGAGGACCTGCGGCAACTCTGGTTGAAGCGCGGCCGCGAGGACGAGTATTTTGGCACTCTCGTGAACGCATATTTGGCGCAAGGTGGGCAGGCCGTCGGCGTCAAGGCCGGTCGATCCTACGTAGATGTCGGCACGCTTCACGGATATCGCTCCGCGATAGGTCTCCTGAGCGATGCGGCCGAGCAGAATGCCCAATCGGGAGCCCGGGTGGCCTTGGGTTGGCCTTCGGGCCGCATGGGTCGGGGTCTTCACGACGCGAATAAGGAATAGCCGTTCGAGTCCCGTCCGGCACGGAGCTGCGGAGGGATTTCCTGCATCGGGGCAGAAACCGCATCGGTCATTCGACCGGAGTGATGCAGATGGAACATTCTGAGGATCTGGGACGCATCGAGGTGACCCTTGAGATCGCCGTTCGCTCCTGCGTCGAGGAAGATCTTCCGGCGCTCGAATGGATGGGGCTTTTCTCGGCTCATCGTGACATCATCCGTCAGGCCTTCGAGGCGCAGCAATGCGGCGACGCACTGATGCTGCTGGCCGTGACCGCGGGCTTCCCGGTCGGGCAGGTCTGGATCGATTTTGCGCGCAGACGATCCGAGGGAGCCGCATTCATCTGGGGGGTGCGGACCTTCCATCCGCTCCGGATGGTGCAGTGGCTGTCGAGCAGCTCGATCAGTGGCTGATGAGAAAGCAGATCACGCCTCCCGTATAGCCCTGTGCGGCGGCCGGCGAGGGGAGGTCGGACCATTCCGACCGCTTACCAGGCGCCCAGGTCACCAAAGCCTCTTGATCCTCTAGCCGCTACAGGTTGTAGCCTGCCTGGCAGATGAGATCGAATCGGGCTTTTCAAAATGAGTGATCGTTTGCGTTTCCGCGTCGAGGGCATGGATTGCGGGAGTTGCGCGCGCAAGATCGAGACCGCGCTCACCCGTGTGCCGGGCATCTCGGATATCAGCATCAACACCACGACCGAAACCTTGCGCCTGCGGGCAGCCCATGCCGACACGGGCGAGCAGGTCGAGAAGGTGGTGCGCGACCTTGGCTACGGCATCACCCCCGTGGGCGAAGGTGCCCATCACCACCATGACCATGGGGCCGCGGACGGTCCGTGGTGGCAATCGGCCAAGGGGCGGCTGACAATCCTCAGCGGTTTGGGACTCGCGTCGGCTTGGGGCCTGGCCATGGTCCTACCGGGATACGAGCCGTGGCTCTACACCGCAGCCATGGCAATCGGTTTGGTACCGATTGCGCGCCGGGCGATTGCCGCCGCCATGGCCGGCGCACCCTTTACCATCGAGACCCTGATGGCTGTCGCGGCCGTCGGAGCGGTAATCATCGGCGAGACCGAGGAGGCCGCCATCGTGGTACTGCTGTTCCTTGTCGGCGAACTCCTGGAGGGCGTCGCAGCCGGCCGGGCGCGGGCCAGCATCCGGTCCCTGTCCGATCTGGTGCCCAAGACAGCCCTCATCGAGCGCAACGGCAGCCTGGAGGAGGTTGCGGCGGAGACCCTCGCAGTCGGCGACGTGATTGCAGTCCGGCCCGGCGACCGCATCCCTGCGGACGGCATGATCGTGTCGGGCGAGAGCGCCATTGATGAGGCGCCGGTCACAGGCGAGAGCACGCCCAAGCGCAAGGGCGAGGGCGAGACCGTCTTCGCCGGCACCATCAACACCGACGGCAGCTTGCGCGTCCGAGTGACCGCCGAGGCCCGGGACAACACCATCGCGCGGGTGGTGCGCCTGGTCGAGGAGGCCCAGGAGGCCAAGGCCCCGACCGAGCGCTTTATCGACCGATTCTCGCGCTACTACACACCGGCCGTTCTGGTCGTCGGTGCACTTGTTGCAATCCTGCCGCCGCTGCTGGCCGGCGAGCCATGGGGCGAGTGGGTCTACAAGGGTTTGGCGGTGCTCCTCATCGGCTGTCCTTGCGCCCTGGTCATCTCGACCCCGGCCGCCATCGCAGCCGGCCTTGCCGCCGGCGCCCGGCGCGGGCTGCTGATCAAGGGTGGAGCCGTACTGGAGACCTTGGGCAAGGTCACGGCCGTCGCGCTGGATAAGACCGGAACTCTCACCGAGGGCCGTCCGCAGGTCACCGATGTGATCACCCTCGGCGAGGCGACCGGACGGGACATCCTGGAAGATGCAGCCGCCCTCGACGCCACTTCGTCCCATCCCATCGCCAAGGCCATTGTGGCCCGGGCGCAGGCGGACCGCATCGAGGTCGTTCCCGCCGTCGGCGTCATGGCGTTGGGCGGCAAAGGTGTGAAGGGCCGCGCCCGTCGTCGCAGCCTGTTCCTGGGTTCGCCCAAGGCCGCAGCGGCCATCGCGCCTCTCTCACCTGAGGTAGAGGCTCGCATTGCCTCCCTTCAGGAGGAAGGTAAGACCGTATCCGTACTCATGGTGAGCGACAGTCCGGCCGGGTTGATCGCAGTACGCGACGAGCCGCGCGAGGATGCACTTGAAGGACTGAAGGTTCTCAAGGCCCGTGGCATCGCGCCAGTCATGCTCACCGGCGACAACGCCAGGACCGCGGCCGCCATCGCCCGTGCGTTGGGCGTGGAGTCCAGAGCCGACCTGTTGCCGCAGGACAAGCTGCGGATCGTCAACGAACTCAAGACGCAGGGGCAGGTAGTCGCCAAGGTCGGCGACGGCATCAACGATGCCCCGGCCTTGGCCGCTGCCGATGTCGGCATCGCCATGGGGGGAGGCACGGACGTGGCGCTGGAAACCGCGGACGGGGCGGTGCTGCATGGGCGCGTCCTCGATATCGCCCGCATGATCGCACTCTCCAAAGCCACCATGGGCAATATCCGCCAGAACATCGGGGTGGCCCTGGGCCTGAAAGCCGTGTTCCTGGTCACGACCGTGCTCGGCATCACGGGCCTCTGGCCGGCGATCCTGGCGGATACGGGCGCGACAGTGCTGGTGACCGCCAATGCCATGCGCTTGCTCGGGGCCGGACGGAACGTGTGATGCCGTCACCTGGCTTCCCATTGCGATCCTCGCCTGCGTCAATGTGTTCGTGCTGCTGACGCGACAGGTGTCGCACCGCATCGGCCGCTCGCTGGATAACTGCGGCGCGGGCGAGGGCATCTATGAATCCATCGGGCGGTTCGCCGCACGAGTAGTGCCGCCCTGTTCGTTTTCAGGTTGCCCGCCCCGTCGGATCGGCCGGAGAATGCGCAGCCGGGGATTTGTCCCGGCTGCGGACAGCATTCCTCACCGCTCGTGAACTCGGTCTTGGAGATCGCGTTGACCAAGTACAGGCTCCGCAGGGGATGGGCTGAAGGATGGATCCTTATCTCCAGGTTCTAGCTCTCGCCTTGCTTCCGGCGCTCGGCAACTTCGCCGGAGGGGCGGTCGCGGAACTGATCAAGACCTCCCGGCGAACCCTCAGCCGGGCCCTGCACGTGGCGGCCGGGATCGTTGTCGCGGTGGTCGCCATCGAGTTGATGCCGGAGGCGCTGGAGGGAGCGGCCCCTTGGCTGGTGGTCCTCGGCTTCTGCCTGGGCGGCGCAACCTTCATCCTGTTCGACTGGGCCATCGAGTGCTTCGGGGAAGGCGAGGAGGCCGCGGGGCCATGGATTGTCTACGCGGCCGTGTTCATCGACCTGTTCAGCGACGGACTCATGATCGGCGTCGGATCAGTCGTCTCCCTCAGCCTTGCGCTTGTGCTTGCCATCGGGCAGGTCACGGCGGACGTCCCGGAAGGGTTCGCGACCATCGCCAATTTCCGCGACAAGGGCGTCAAGCGCAGCACGCGCCTGCTTCTCTCGGCCTCGTTCGTGATCGCACCCCTGCTTGGGGCGAGCATCGGGTACTGGCTCCTGCGCGACCAGAGCGCGAGCCTCCAACTGACGGCGCTCGCCTTCACGGCAGGACTTCTGATCCTGGCGGCGGTCGAGGAGATGCTGGGCGAGGCGCACGACGTGGCTGAGGATACCCGCTTTTCCGCCGCTTTCTTCATCGGCGGCTTCGCCCTGTTCACCCTTGTCTCATCCTACTTCGAGGCATGACGGTGCGAAGCCAGCCGGCCGTTGCCTGGTTGTTTGGAATCCCGGCGCCTCAACCGACCTGGATGAGACGGTTCATCGGGGACATCGCCATATCAGGCGTCCCGAGCACATGCCCCGCTGCAGTTAGCCCAGGCGTGGTTTTCCAAGCTGTCCCTGACGTGCCTGCACGCGAATCCGGTTCGCCTCGGCTTTAGGCACGCCTCGTGCGATGCAGGTGTCGTCGATGTAGACCGAGTAGGTTTGCTTCGCCTCGTCTTCCAACGTGATCGAGACATTCATGAGGACATCCCTTCAATGAGCTGAAACCTCGCGGGATAACGCAGCGAACCCCAGGGCAGTTCTCGATTCCGTCGCTACGGAGGCGATAATTCCAGCAGGAAGGATCCGTCTCAGAGATCCAGTTGGGCCTGACGGATGAGGGGAAGCGGCTTTACAGCCGGTCCGCTGAAGGACGCGGAGTTCAAATCGGTCTGGAGAGCTTGCGAGAACCCGACATTCGCGGCTGAAGCCCGAGGATCGAAGAGAGCCTCCACCGCAGCCTCGACGTTGTAGCCGAGGATCGCCTCAGGTTGTGCTGTAGCAAGGGCGAATGCAGCAACTGCCGGAGCCGCCGGCGCCTTGGGTTGCTCCGGCAGAGCCAATTCCTGCGGCCGCCTCGGGGGAACAGGTACGGGTGCAAGCATCGCGTCGAGAGCCTCGGGCAAGGCGGAAGCCACCTGCGTCTCGGGCGGTTGTGGAACTTGCGCAGCCGGGGAGGCTTTCCGGCCGAACAGGGCTGTCAGAATGTTTCCTGAGGATCCGCCACCTGCAGAAGCCTGTGCGGCGAGCGCCGCATTCCTCGGGAGGATTTCAGCTCGCGCTTCCTCGTAGCGGGGAAGGGGCTTTCCGCTTGGAGGCAGGTGGAGGGTCTTTCCATCGGGGAAAAGCCTGACCAATTGATCCTGCGACATTCGCGGCCAAGCTCGGACACTGCCGGTATCCACATGGACGAACTGGGAGGAGGGATAATAGCCGACCCCACCATATTGCATTCGCATGGCGATGGCGCGCAATCGGGCCGTGTCGACATCAGGAAGTCGGATATCCATCGCTTTGCCCAGCATGTGCTGGCTCTGGTCAGAGACGCCGCTGGACCGACGGCGCAGCATGCTGTTGGTCGCCGGAGAGCGATAGGCGGAGATGACGTGGATAGGCTCGTTCGATCCGGCTTCGCGATAGATCTCCCAGAGGATATCGAACAGGCGCGGATCCATTTTGGCGGGGCGTTCGACACGCCAATCGCGCAGGAGCCAGTTCAACTGCTCCAGTGCCCGATCGTCGTACCGACCGTCGCGTCGATAGGTGATCGTCGCCGTCTCTCGGGTGTGGGTGTGATAGAAGCTCAGGCTTCGTGTATCGCCGTTGGCGATCGCGTCCTGCGTCTGGACCGTCGCGGCGAGGAAGCTCGCCATGCTTGCGACCGAACAAAAGGTGAGGCGCAGGAAAGCTTTCCTTGCAGCGCGACGACGAACCCTCGACGCACCATCCATCTGGCGTCCTCCCACAGGCCGGGCGAAACGAGAAATCCCCTTGATGTCTTTATATCCGCCCTGAGCTTCAGACTGACTTCTGCTGAGAAAGAATGAGAAAATTGCGGCAGGGCGCAAGCCGTCTGAAGGGAGGGAGGGGCGGTCGATCTTTGCAGGGGCGTGGGGCATAGGTGGTAGTGTGCCCCCGGGTCTTTAATCGAGCGTTAGCAACGACAGGATTTTTCCTGGCCTGCAACCGATTTCAAGCTTGACAGCGTGCGGGAGCCGCCCCTTCGCACGGGCTATTCTCCAGAGGCCGCAGCGGCGCGCTTTCGCCTGTTCGAGGCGGGCGCAAGCACCACGACCTTCGTGCCGACAGGCGTGCGGTTGTAAAGATCGATCGCGTCCTGATTGATCATCCTGATACAGCCCGACGAGACGCTCGTCCCGATCGTCCAGGGTTCGAAAGTTCCGTGGATCCGGTAGAGCGTATCCTTCTTTCCCTGCCACAGATATAGCGCGCGGGCCCCGAGCGGATTGCCGGGCCCGCCGGGCATGCCTGCGCCGCCGGGGAGATCTGCCATCTGCTCCATCAGTTCGGGCTGGCGCTGCAGCATCTCCTTCGGCGGATACCAGTCCGGCCATTCCTGTTTGTCGCCGACCGTCGCCGTGCCGGACCAGCCGAAACCGGACCGGCCGACTCCGACGCCGTAGCGGATCGCAAGGCCGCCATCTTGGACGTGATAAAGAAAACGCGCTCTGGGATCGATCACGATCGTGCCTGCGGGCTCGGGCGTCTCGTACAGGACGATGCTTCGGAGAAAAGCGGATTGGATCGCCGAAAGATCGATTCCAGGTACCGGGTAGAGATCGTCGTCGATAGGGCCATAGATTCCGCCATAGGCGGGCCGGGGGCGTAGGGACTGCGCCCATCCTCTTTCACCGAGGAGAGCGGCAGCCGAAGCCGGAAGTCCGAAGGTGAAGATGCGGCGGTTGAGCCCCATGGCCCGATCCTCCTGCCGATGCCATTCCACCCCGACCAAGCTACGGCATGAAGGAGTCCGGATGAGGGCTGAGTATTCGCGCTCGAGACCGCAGATTTCGAGCGTGGCAGGGCATGCGTTTCCGCGGCTTGCTCCTTCGAGGCTCTAAGGAACTCCAAGCAGATGTGCGCATTGCCACAGCACAGCATTGTTGTTCGCTGCGAAGCTTGAGCGCCTGAGGTGAGGAAGACCAGCCGATGTTGGGCTTCTATTCTCTCCCGGCTCGTCGCAGCCGCATAAGGAAACGCGAGATGCCTCTCACAGGGAGATTTAATCTACGGAAAACCTTCACAGGCCGCATCGTGCTGGTCGTGGAGGAGGAGACGAAGAGCCTCTGGAGTCGTCTCACCGGCAACGCCAAGCATTATCGCCGCTGGCGTGATGCAACAGTTCTGGATTTGGCGGCCCCCGAGCTGCGGAACCTGATCGATCAGCGCTTTCGCCCGCATTACCTGACCCCGATCGCCGAGATCTCGCAGGAGCGATCGCAGGGGATGCGCCCACTTGAGGCCGTTCCACGTGGAGCGCTCTATCATGAGCCGCTCGATGGTGACGGGCGGACTTGGACCGCGCATTGAGCACCCGACGAAAAAGCCCCGTTCGGGTTGCCTGAACGGGGCTCAGTCTACGGAGGCGGGTGAGGGGGATCTCACACAAGGGGCGGGATGCCTCCGCACCAAGTCAATCTCCGAGCGCCCCCGACGTTCCTGTCCTTCTCGCCGATCTGGGCTTGGCCGCGATCACATTCTCTCGACCGGCTCTGACCCGTCTATGGGGCACTCGCACCTCAAATGCTTGGGCGTTTCGGCGGTACCGGTAACTGATCCTGCGCGACCTGCGTCGATGCCATGCATGCTTCCACATGGGCGCGGCGGCGTTCCACGATCTGTCGGTACTCTTCGGTGGCAACCTTGGTCTTGCCACGTACCGTGAGGTGCTGCTTCGCCTGCGCACGGCAGGCCTCGCGCCTGGCGACGAGATCCTCCGCGTTCAGCGAAGTCAGGGGGAGGCCGAGAAGGAACAATCCAAGTGTAAACGCTGCCGGTTTCATGGCCGTGATTTTGGGGCTGTCGGGATGGGCGGCGCTTCATAGCATTCCGACGGAAGGATCAGTAATGCTCCCGAGGCTCCATCCACAGCTCTGACGGTTTATGCACATGCGCCGCAATGAGCCGACCCTGGGCAAATCACCGGAGCTGAAGAGGGGCATTTTCCAGAGGGGGCAGGGGAGTACGAACAGCGGAAGAGAAGAGATACGGCCTTCAGATTCCGGCACAGCGGCGTCGGCCTATACGACTGGGGGCTGGAGCCCTTGAAACACCGTGCGGAAACACCATCTCAGCTTATAGGCCACTGGGACTTTCCATGGGTGCCGTGAGATCCGCCGGCAAGGGCGTCTTGGCACCTAGTGATGCAAGGTGGTCGTATTTCAGCAGGTCGGCGCGATCCAACATTCGCCTCTCCGGCGACGGATAAACCCGCGCTTGCAATCCGGAACGAATCGGTTATATCCGCGTTCCCCGGCGCCGTCGCGTCAGCGATCCGGACGCCGCTTCCTGACATCGTCACGAGCCAACCCAGGCACTTCAGCCCGGGCGCCGCGACTGTTACGGAGGCTGAGGTGAGCAATCGCCTCAAGCATCCACATCCACGAGCCTTGGAATTCTGAAGTAATTCAGCGGTCCATGCGCTCCTCTGGGGACAATCCGCACAGGTGTCGAAGGTTTCGCGCCGTTCGACGAGGTTCAGCGCAGAAGCGGGTTCGTTTCTGCGGCCGCTCTTTCTTTGTCTTTACTTGGGAGAGGCAGGATCGGGTGCCGGAAAATTCGAAAAAGCTTCGATTTTCCGATTGACTTCTGGGTCGGGGCGTTCTAAATAGGATCCATCGACGGCGCGGTTCGG
>NZ_JBHSBQ010000007.1:0-3843 GCF_042650665.1 Microvirga sp. GCM10011540
CAGCACCTCGAGAACTGCCGCGTCCAGCCGCGAGGGCACGCCGCCGCTGTGCGGCTTCGGCTTGCGCCGGCCCTCCTCGCGCTCTTGGCGGCGCCAGTTTGACACGGTGGCGGGACAGACCTGAAAGTGGCGGGCAATCTCGACCTGAGGAAGGTCGCCCCGCTCACAGGCAACCAGAACGCGCTCACGCAGATCAGGAGAATAGGGCTGGGGCATGGCTCGCCTCCCGGGCCATATCCCCGTCAACGCACAGGCCACCCGAATGGATTCAAGCCCAAATCAAAAGCGCTTTAGTCTCACCAGAGGGGCCAATGATCCGCCGTTCATCGACGGCGGCATCAGTGTGGGAGGTCTCGCGAAACACGGCTGAGGGGGCGCTGACTGATGCTGTCTGTTGATCTTAAGAAGCAGAAGCTGGCCGTGTTCCGCCCTGGGATCCTTGGCAGGTTAGGCTGCCTTGCGGCAGGCCTCGCCGATGGTCTCGCTGATCTGCCGGCGTAAGGTCTCGATGGCCTGCTCGCGGGCTTCCGGTCCGAAAGCCGGTTTCTCTGCCCTCAGGAAGATCACGTCGTTGATGCCCATGAAGGCGAGAAGGTTGCGCAGATGAGGCTCCTGCGAGTCCATCGGCTGAGCGGGGCCCTCGCTGTAGAGGCCGCCACGGAAAGGGAAACTCCATGGCTCGATCGCGACGACCACGCCAATCGGCTGAAACTCGATCCAGGCATAGCCTTGGTCGGTCTCTATCTTCTCCGGCGCAAGCATCCTTGCGGCGTTGTCGGCGAAGTAGCGCGCAATCTTGGCGGTTTCGCCCGCCTCCCATCGTGCCTCGGAGATGCGCTTGCCCATATCTCGAACGGCCACTCTCGCCAATTCCTCCGACCTGCTATCGATCAGGTCCACCAATCGTGATAGGACCTCAAGCCGCCGTTCGATCGGCCCTTGCGACCAATGCGATTTGTAGACCGCGCCTGCCTCAGCGAGGGGGTGGTCGATCTCCTCATCAGAGTGTTAGCGAACTCCGCGACCGTTTCGCCAGTTGCGGGATTGGTGCTCTTGTATGCCATAGGAATTCTCCATTGCGAGACGGAGACCGGGCCTGATCGGTCCACTCGATTAGTCAGGCAGCCTGCGCTGCAACGAGAAACGGATAGTCAGTGTATCCTTCTGCTCCGCCGCCATAGAAGGTCGCCCGGTTGTGCTTATTCAGCGGCGCGCCTTTTCGGATACGTTCCGGTAAGTCCGGGTTTGCGATGAACGAGCGGCCAAAAGCGACGGCATCGGACTTTCCGGAGGCAACTGCCGCACGTGCCGTCGCCGGCTGGAATCCACCTGCGGAAATGATCGCGCCACCGAATGCGTTCTTGAACAGGGCTGCAACATCAGGTGCATCCATGTCGAGCGGCTTCTCATCATTTGTGAAGTCAGAACGCGGCTCGATCAAGTGGAGATAGGCGAGACTCCGTTTGCCCAGTTCGGCAATGACGTATTCCCATAGCTTGACGCCGTCGGTGTCCGTCATGCCGAGGATGTTGGACCAGGGCGACAGGCGCACGCCGACGCGATCCGCCCCGATCGCCGCCCCGATCGCATCTACTACTTCGAGCAGGAGTCGGGTGCGGTTCTCCATTGGGCCACCGTACTGATCAGTGCGCTTGTTGCAACCGTTGTGGAGAAACTGGTCCAGCAGATAGCCATTTGCTCCATGGACCTCAACAGCATCGAAACCTGCTGACCGGGCATTCAATGCAGCCTTAACGAAATCGGCTTTGATGGCGTCGATCTCTGCAAGCTCCAAGGCCCGCGGCGTCTCGAACGGAACCGGGTTGCCTTCGGAGGTGAAAATCTCGCCGGGAGCCGCGATCGCCGAAGGGGCAACTGGCAGTGCTCCGTCAGGCTGGAGCGACGTGTGAGACACGCGACCGACATGCCAGATTTGATTAACGATCATGCCGCCCTTGGCGTGAACTGCGGCGGTAACCGCTTTCCAGCCCTCGATCTGTTTCAGCGTGTAGATACCGGGGACCCAGTTGTAGCCATGGGACTGCGGATTGATGTCTGTCGCCTCGGTAATTAGCAGGCCACCGTCGCTGGCGCGCTGCTCGTAGTATTCGGCGTTAAGGTCGTAGGGAACGTTTCCAGGCTGCTTCGAGCGCATGCGGGTTAGCGGTGCCATCACGACACGGTGCTTGAGCTCGAGAGCGCCGAGCTTGACGGGTTCAAAAAGAGGATCGTTTGCCATAGGTGCCTCATCAGGGTTGCTATGGACAGAACATAGATTTTGACGTAATCCGTTACCATACGCACTTTGCGTGATGCATGATAACGAATTTTGTTAGGCAATAAATGAACTCTCAGGGCCTTGAAGTTTTCCTCAACGCAGTGCGGACAGGTAGCCTCTCCGGGGCGGCGAAGCACCTCAAGCTGACGCCGATGTCCACGACCAGAAGGCTGGCGGCGCTAGAGGAGGAACTGGGCATCCGCTTGTTTCACCGGACGTCCCGATCCTTGGCATTGACACCAGAGGGTGAGGCGTTCCTGCCATTCGCGAGCGAGATCGTCGATACGCAGGAAGCCGCGCGGGCGGCGCTCAGTCCAACCGAGGGCGGTGCGACAGGACTGCTGCGGGTCACGGCACCTGTAACGCTTGGCCGCAAGAGAATCATGCCGATCGTCCACGAACTGCTCAATGAAAATCCAGCGCTTCGGATTGATCTCGACCTGAACGATGCCCTCGTCGATATCGTCGCCTCCGGCGTCGATCTCGCGATCAGGATCGCGCCTCTCAAGGATTCAGGTCTCATTGCGCGCAGGCTCGTGGACAATCCGAAGCTGATCTACGCTGCGCCTTCATATCTGGAACGGAATGGCGCGCCGCGAACGATCGAAGACCTCGAACACCACGAATGTCTGACGTTCTCCAACTTCACTCACTGGCAGTTTATCGTCGACGGCAAGGAGCGATCGATACGGGTAAGCAGCCGTTTCTCGTCCAGCGGTGTCGACGGCTTCCTTTCAGCTTGCGTCTCGGGTCTTGGACTGGCGCAGCTCTCCGCCTGGGATGTCAAGGACGAGCTGGCGAACGGCAGCCTCAGGCCTGTGCCAATCGAGGGTGCATCGCCGCGCGATCTCGCGATTTGGGCCGTGTTCCCGTCGCGGCGGCAAGTTCTTCCCAAGCTCCGTGTCTTCCTCGATAAGTTCCAGAAGAGTCTCGTGTGAGATGGCCTACTTGGGGTTGCGCGGGACTGAGCATGGCGGTTGAGCTATTTGCATGAAGCTCATCCAACCACCATCAGATAGGATTTCGTTTAAATCTCGCGCGCTGAACGTTTCTTGATGTAGGCACAATAATTACGTCGCCGCTCGAGCCTCGGCGAGTAAACAACCCGTTTTCCTTGATACTTGTGATCATTCTCTCCAAGTCCTTGATTGCCTGATCGGATCCGCGCCGAGGTCGCGCGTCACGATGCGGAGGTCCGCATCCTGCGCGGCGCCGTTGCATTAACCTTGGCAGTTTCGAGGAAGGCGGCGACCTAAGGAGCCGCCCTATTGCCCCTGTTCAAGCGCCGCCGCTTTCTTTCCGGTCGAGATCATCCTGCTATGCGTGCGCTGGTACTGCAAGTACGGCATCAGCTATCGCGATCTGGCCGAGATGATGCAGGAGCGCAGCATTGTGGTCGACCCGAGCTCGATCTTTCGTTGGGTGCAGCGCTATGCGGCAGAGCTTGAGAAGCGGGTTCGCCGATACCAGGGACATCGGTCCGGCTCATGGCGTGTTGATGAGACCTATGTGCGGGTCGGCGGGAAATGGAAATATCTGTTTCGTGCGGTCGACAAGCATAGGCG
>NZ_JBHSBQ010000008.1:0-3483 GCF_042650665.1 Microvirga sp. GCM10011540
CAGCACCTCGAGAACTGCCGCGTCCAGCCGCGAGGGCACGCCGCCGCTGTGCGGCTTCGGCTTGCGCCGGCCCTCCTCGCGCTCTTGGCGGCGCCAGTTTGACACGGTGGCGGGACAGACCTGAAAGCGGCGGGCAATCTCGACCTGAGGAAGGTCGCCCCGCTGACAGGCAACCAGAACGCGCTCACGCAGATCAGGAGAATAGGGCTGGGGCATGGCTCGCCTCCCGGGCCATATCCCCGTCAACGCACAGGCCACCCGAATGGATTCAAGCCCAAATCAAAAGCGCTTTAGGGGGCGCCGAGATCAGGTTTCTCAACCTGCATCCTGGTCCGCAGGCTGCCTCGTCAGGTATTCTGCCAGCTCGGGCTCCGAAAGCATACGTTTGATGGTTTTCAGGCCCGCCCCGGTGGTCGCCAGGATCACGCCGCCAGATACGCGGCTCCGGCCGGAGAATTTGTAGCGCAGGACGCTGGCCGGCTGCAGGCCTCCTGAGGGGCGAGAGACGAAACCTTGTAGTGCCGCCTGCTGATCGCTGATACCCTGAAGAACTTCCAAGCCGCTCAATCTGCCTGTAACGGTGTAAGGGATGATGTGCAGCCTTCTGCGGTCGCAAAAGGCTATCACCGTTTGTGCCGGGGCGATGGCAGCCGTAACATTCGGGTCGAAGTGTAGGAGGCCCTCGAATGAATGGGCATCCCGCATGCCTGCGAAATCGTCAATGACCGCGACTGCTGCAAGATCAGCCGTGCTCACATAGACGCGACGGTGATTGTAGTCCGGACCATGGACGGTGCTCCGCAACTCAAAAACATTAACTCCCCTGAGTGAGAATTGCGTCTCGATCCAGCTGCTCCCGGCTGTCTGTTCGCGTCCGTCGGGGATCGCGACATTGTGCCCTCTCGATGAGGTCAGGTACTGGCGAACCGGACCCCCCTCATTCTGACTGGAGCCAGCTGCGTCGACGATCCATCGCGATCCCGCATCCGAGAACACGAAGCTCGTCGCATCGTGGTGCCCATGCGAATTTCGCTGCTCGCCGTACGAGGAACACAGATATCTCCAGTCCCGCTCGTGACCGTAGTGTCGCGCAACAGCCATTCCCTTTCCCTGTGAGGGAAGGATTCTCGAGCCGCGCGGATACGAGAGCTCTGCTTTGATGCTGCTATCCGTCAACCAGTCCTGGCCATACTGGGCAATCAGGCGTCTGATCCAGGAAGCGTGCCGGTAGAGGTGGGGAGTATCTCCAAACGCTGGAAGGTGACCATCCGGGTCGGTAATCTCGATGAGGCTCAGAACGGCGTTCCTGAGCCGGGTCTCCAGCTCCTCGCAGAAGGTGTGTGCCTCCGGATCGTCCTTGAGGGCAGCGCCGAGGATTGCTCCGAGCGAGACCAGTTCGAGTTGGTAATGCGGCGCACTCTCGAAGAAGGTGCCATCCGGACCAACGAACTCTTTGAAGCTCTGCTGCAGATGAGACAAAGCCAGAGACGCCCAGTAGCGGGCAGTAGGAACCTGCGGGAGCGCTTTGCCCAAAGAGAGCAGGGCGCTGGCTGCATGTGCCTGGTAGATCGAATGGGAGAAGACGTTCTGTCCGATGATCTCTGCGAGAACGAACCCGTGCCTGATCGCTTCTCCAAGGAGCTCGGACAACGCGTCGATATCGGCGCTCTCCGCAGCCGCACCCAGAGCCAGGAGCTCGATGAACACCTCCGTGCGCGTTGCCAGCGGCAGCGGATGCATGCTCAGGTCATCCGTCGGTTGTCCCCATGTGCTCGAGCGTGACCACGAAATTGCAAGATCGATTGCGCGATCGAGACCGCCGGCATCGGGACGCTCGGCAATGCTCAAAAGCCAGGCGAGGGATTGGTACTCCCGTCGCCACCCCGGGGATCGAAAGGGATCCTCGCGCCAATCGGGGCGTTCCGGGAGGGGCCACGGAGAGTACCCGCTGAATTGTAGGCCGCCTTCCCGGATACGGAGGTCGTTTCCTTGTTGAAGGGCTCTGAGGCGGCTGTGGATCTTGAAAGGAGATGCAAGGGAGCCCCGGCCTATCAGACGATGCGCGATCTCCTGCGAGCTTTGGCGTTCGCCGGAGATCGGAGCGGGATCGAGCTTCTCCATCAACTGCTTGAGGAAGCTCTCTTCGTGTGGCGTTTCGTCGCCCGAGATATTCTCAAGAAGCAGTCCGACTTCCAGCGATACTTCCAATGGCATGACCAAGCGCACGGATGCGTCGTCGTGCCAGGTCTGGAAGCCGATCTCGACGGAAGCGGCATTCTCGGGCGGAATGAGCTCGAGTGTGAAACGACGCGCCTGTATGTGCGCGGGAATATTGACGAAGGCTCCGACGGCAGGTGCCGTGAGAGTCTCCTGATAGGGCGGCGGCAGCTCTTGCCCCAACTGATCCCTGAAGACCACCCGCGCCAATGCGCCATCCTTGCCCGAGCTTTCCGCTATGATCTGTCCGCGCACGAACAGGGGGCGTCCGGGAACGAGAGAATACCTGAACCACTCCGGCGAGGAGGTGAGGACCGTCCATGTGCGTGTCGGGCCTGAGAGCGCAGCCTGCCCCACACGTGATGGAGCGGGGGGCAGGGCTTGGGTTGCGGAGGTTCGGGGTGCTACGCCGCCATGCTGGCGCAGTGACAGGTTGGTGACGTGAAAGGGGTGCGAGTTTCGCCATCCCCGAACCGTGATCAGGAGATGCTTCGTGGGAGCAGGAACCAGGAAGTTGCAGTGAACCCGATAGGTTTGTGTGGGGCTGATCCGTTTGTCGTGGTGATGAGGACCTGAAACAAAGGTACTGAACGGATCGATCTGCGCACGGGTCAGACCGGGAATGTATGCGAAGTCGATACTGGATTGATCCGCCATGAGGAACGCGACGCCGACAGCCGCGAAGTCGTGTGCTTGGCTCGCTGTTTCCTCGGGGTGGCATGTAACGTCGAAGCTGAATTCGCACCACGCATCGGATGCGACGTCGGTGAATGTCAGGGCGACCCGAGACCAGCGATTCTTGGTCGCGATGATGTGTTGCCCGTCCGCAGGTCCGGGTAATGAGTCGCCCGCATGCTGGATCGAGCTTGGCAGAATTTGTCTCGCATCCGACATGGAGGCAGATGGCTCCGAAGCTCAAGGATATGATCGGCAGCTCGCGTCGGAACCGCCTTGAATCATCATGCTCCTCCGAACCATGTTTGGAACGCCGATGCAAGGTCAGGGACTGTGCGGCCAAGCCGGATGTATGAAATGCCTCACTTACCGGGCGGATCATCCCTGCTTCGGTCGCTCGTCAGCGGCCCTTCAGCCGACGAAA
This sequence comes from Microvirga sp. GCM10011540, assembly GCF_042650665.1. Classification (NCBI taxonomy): domain Bacteria; kingdom Pseudomonadati; phylum Pseudomonadota; class Alphaproteobacteria; order Hyphomicrobiales; family Methylobacteriaceae; genus Microvirga; species Microvirga sp. GCM10011540. The sequence continues at coordinate 3,317 of NZ_JBHSBQ010000008.1, forward strand.
GTGTATCCGATGTACCGTTTGGCCTCGATGGGATCGTAGCCGAGCCTCTGGCGCAGCTTCTTGCGCAGCTTGCTCACATGGCCCTCGATCACGCTCTCCTCCACGTCGTTGGAGTAGATGCCGTAGATGGCGTTGAAGATCTGGGTCTTGGTCAGGCGCCGGCCGCG
>NZ_JBHSBQ010000009.1:0-23952 GCF_042650665.1 Microvirga sp. GCM10011540
AGCCGGTGCGCACGTCGTCGTCGTTGACGAAGCCGTTGAAGCCGTTGAAGCCGCTGTTGTCGTCAGCTCCGCCATAGGCGAAACCGCCGGTGGCGTAGATGAGAGCGCGGTCGAAGGCCACACCGAGACGGGCGCGGACCGTGCCGAACCAGTCGATGCCGCCGGCAGCGCCAGCCGGGATGAATGTCGGCGGGAAGCCGGGCGGCACGAACGCGACGCCCTCGCTGCCGCCGAGATCGGCCCACTGCAGGTCGGCCTCGACGCCGGCCACGAAGGAGCCGAACTGATAGTTGTAGCCGATCTGGCCGCCGCCGACGAAGCCTTCACCGCTGTCTTCGCCGAACCTGAGAACGCCGCTCGTGCCGGCGAAGGGCGCCGCGAAGGTGCCGGCAGGCACGAAGATCGAGCTCCGATTGTTCTCATGCCAGCCGTAGCCGGCGTTCACGCCCACGTAGAAGCCGGTCCAGGTGAAGATCNGGTCCGGATCGGAAGGTCGGCGGCGGTTGCGGCCGTGGTAGCCAGGGCAATGGCGGCCGTACTGGCCAGGAAACTCAGAATACGCGCTTTCATCATCAGGCTTCCCTTGTGCGAGGAGACACTGCAGCAGACTATGTCCGGAGCCTTAAGAAAATCTATGGCGAAGCTGCAACACCGCCTGGATTTTACGATCAAACCAAGGGGGTTTCGGATCAGATATCTTGTGCGATGCAATATGGATATCTTCCTGAAGTGCCTGAATACTCGCCCTTTCTTGACTCAGCCGGAACCGTGTGTCCTTCTGAACCTGTTTTCGGATTGAGCTCCGAAGGCGAGGAGATCACTCAGCCCTGCCCGGCGACGGGCAGGGCTTCTTATTTCTGATCGGCGCTGGGCTCCTTTGTCAGCGCCCGCAGCCTGTCCACGAGTTCATCAGGAAGAACGGGCTTGGCAACGAACGCGGCCTTCGGGGGCAGGTCACCTGCGTCAGGAAAGGCCTTGCCAGAGATCACTACGATTCCAACCGCAGGCCAGCCTTGGGCAACTAGACGGGAGAACTCGAAACCATCAAGGGAGCCGGGCATATCAACATCGGTGAGCACCGCGGCCACGTCAGAGCGCCGCCGGAGAAGATCGAAGGCTTCATCCGCGTTCTCGGCTTCCAGTACCCAGAAGCCCGCTTCGCGCAACACCTCTACCTGAGTAAGGCGAACTAGCGGCTCGTCCTCCACTAGGAGGACGACAGGCTGAGCGAGAACCGGAGCGCGAGGCTTTACCGTCATCAAGCCACAAACGAGCAGCGCCGAACACAAGTTCCCACAGTTTCTGCGGGGTTCTGCCTCTATGGGATTGTGGCTCCGTCAGGCGCGGTTAGCTCTGGCCACTAATTGCCGAATGCGGTCAACCACATCCTGTGGTGGATAGGGTTTCCGGAGCAGAGGACCGGCCTCACAAAGGGTCGCAGCAATGTCGGCCGAGCGCTCCACCCCGGACGTCAGAATGACCTGCACGCCTGGTTTGTGGGCCCGCACCCACCGGGCTAGTCCAAATCCATCCATGTCGCCAGGAGTCTGCACGTCGCTGAACACGACATCGATAGTTACCTCCGGAGACTGCAGCACCACTACAGCTTCTTCCGCGTTGACGGCCTCATGGACTTTGTAGCCGCACTCGCGCAGGTAGTCCGCAATCACCATGCGGATCAGAACCTCGTCCTCGACCACAAGGATTGTCTGAAGAGGCGTTTGCGACGGAGGCGTCAGGACTGTCGATGCCGTGCTCATACACAGCTAACCGTCAAGCTTTTTTCTTGGTTCCAACTCTCATGGTTGAGGCGCATCTGGCCAGTTGAGGCAGCGGCTAACTAGGTCGATGACCCGTGCTGCCAAGTATGGCTTACGGATAAACGGACCGAGATCGCTCAGATCATGCTCGGACGGGATCGCCTTGCCTGATGTCAGGACCATCTGGATGGGAAGCTTGCGGGAGCGTACCAGGCGGGCGACGTCTAAGCCACTCCGCACTCCCGGCAGATGAAGGTCAATGAACAACAGATCAATGCGAACAGCGTCGAGCACGAGGATAGCGTCATGGGCGGCACTAGCCTCAAGGACCTTGAACCCTCGTGCCCGTAGCTCGTCGCTGATTAGGCAGCGTGTGAGAGCATCATCTTCGATAACCAGAATGGCGGGAGGAGTACGCCGCGGAAAGGCGGTCACCGTTGTGGCACTCATTGATCCCCCTGACGCTACTAATGCCGAATAACGGCTGATATCAACTCCGGTTCTTGGGCCGTGCTGCGCCGGATCGTCTCGCAGAACTGGGATCGAAACAGCACCAGTGCAGGTCTGAGTTCCAGTGGCTTGACAACTGCTCCTCCGCAGCGAATGAACGGAACCCAGCAACGATGGAAACGTTCACTCTAGTTGCCGCTGCCTAGGTTGCATTGCCCATGTATGATCGGTTTCTCGGCGTTGTTCTCCTGGTCGAAGACGAACCGCTGGTACGGCTGCTTGCGGCAGACGTCCTCGTCGAGGCCAACTTCCGCGTGATTGAAGCAGCAAGTGCCGGAGAGGCTTTGGCTGTGTTGCAGGCCGGCATTGAAGTCGATGTCCTACTGTCGGACGTGGAGATGCCGCCCGGGCTCAATGGTTATGAGTTGGCCCGGAAGGTTCAGGAGCGGTGGCCAATAACCGAGATCCTGATCACGTCGGGACGTGAGTGGCCTAAGGAAGGTGACCTGCCGTCAGGTGCCGCATTCCTGGCTAAACCCTGCCCGAACGAGACGCTCGTCTCGTACGTGCAGTCGGCGGCCGAAAGAGCGCAGGCTGTCAGAGCTTTGAAGGTGGCGGAAGAGCCGTCTGCGTCAGGAGGCGACGGAACAGCCACTCTATTCCCAAGAACAGCATAACAAAACCGCCAGTCGCTCTCCGTTACAAATTTGCGCACGGCGGACGACGATCTCTCCCCATCTATTAACGCGTCGCTTGACGACGAGACGGTATTCCTCCGCTTGGTCCCATCGGCGTTGGTAGGCGACTGGTCGGTCGTAGTAGCCGTCTCTCACGTAACGGGGATAACGGAACCTTCCTTTGTATGCGTCGCTCCTTAGGCAGTGCTCCCGCGAAGACTCCAGGGGTTCTCGCGAAAGCGGGTTTCCACCTCTGCGTAGAGGTTCTCCCGGTAATCGGCCGTGCGGGCACCAGCGATCAAGCAAACACTGACCACAGCGCTGACAAGAAGCCCCCTGGTAACAGTCATCCATCCCTCTCAAGGGTCAACTAGGACTTGCAACCGAAGACAGCAAAGGGTGAGTTGGGTCAGCCTGAGCTCCCGCCTTACTTCTAAGCAATATCGGTTCGCACCTTCCCTAAGTCTCTGACACGCTGTATCCTGGACTGAGCCACGAGGTTCGCTATGACGAGAGATCAGTTGGCTGAACAACTCGCTCGCCTTGACCCAGGAGCAAGCCTTAATGTCGAGGAGAGTAGTCTGGCAGCCTTGTTTGGCAGTGACAGGCTTGACGACCGGATCGTTCACGACATCGAAGTCTTCGCGCTAGAGCACCGTTGCAGCTTCTCAATGCATGAGCATGGTCCCCACCGTGTCATTCCGTGCTTCGAGAAGGATGATATCTTCTGAATAGGGTGAACGGATGCATTGGTACCCAACTGCGGGAGGTCACGCACTCCAATTCCGTGGCAGTTGCGCTCTATGCTAGCCCAATTTGCGTGCTTCCACCACTTCAAGTGCCCTTGGCAGGCAGACCTGAGATATAGTAGTTTGCGGTGAGTTGAGCCGACCTTTCCTGGCATCCTGAAGCAAAAGCCCTGCCGATGACCTTCAACTTCTGCAAATAAGCTTGGGGAACAACCACAGCCCCTATGCGCGGCTGTAAAGGCCTGCTCTTGCCCCTGAACTGTCCTCCCCCTCCACTGACTATCACCCCGCCCAATTGTGCAGACAAGAGCCTTCCCGCAACTGTCGCTATGAATCCGTGTAAGCCGAGATCTTATAGGCTGCCGCGTCAGGGTTCCTCTTCGTCAGAGGATTGATCAGCAAGTCTTTTGATCTGGAACACCGCGGCCGTGACAAAGGCCGAGCCAACAAGAATTCCCACGACAGTCGCGAGAGTGCTTCCTGGGCTCCTGAGCTTAGCCCACCAAAATCCTTGAGTCTCGTCGCTCCCAAGAATCCTGCGCGTTGCTTTCTCTTGCGGCCAGACCGTCACACGCCCCGAGGCGCCTCCCACCTCCTCTGACGCAGCCTGAAAGAGCGAGGCTAAACTCTGATCGCGTGTTGAGCCGAATCTTCGAGGCCAGCGCGGAAGGAACTCCTCCAATCCTCTCGGTGATCCGACCTAAGCTCATGTCCCATTGGCTCAAGCCGGGCTGGTTCTAGCCCTTAAGCGGCAGCATCTTCGCACCCTCGTTGAGCAGGGGTGGATTGCCGACAGCTTCTTGATCGGCTCCCCTGAGGCAGGATCACTCGCGAATGCTCCCATTTGCACTGATTGCGACAACCTATAAAATCGTCTTCGATATGAGCCGGAATGTGCTAGGGGAGCACCCCCCGGACAGATGGAGCTTTCATTGACAGATCAAATGCCTTCTTCTGCTACTCCAAACCTCGTGGAGCTCACGGCAGACATTGTGTCTGCTTACGTTCAAAGTAATGCAATTCCAGCGAACGAGTTGCCGAGCCTCATCGGCACCGTGCATCAAGCCCTCGCGCGACTGGCTGCACCACAGGCCGCCGTCAGGGAGGAGAAACTGGTACCGCCGGTACCAATCAAAAAGTCGGTCCAGCCGGATTATTTGATCAGTCTCGAGGACGGTAAGCAGTATAAGACGCTCAAGCGTCATCTCACCAAGCTAAATTTGACCCCCGATGCTTATCGAGCGAAGTGGGGCCTCCCGACTGACTATCCAATGACTGCACCGAACTATGCGGCCCGACGCTCAGAGCTGGCTAAGGCCATAGGACTCGGACGGTAGGCCGAGGCTTAGCCCATGGCTGAACCGGTGGTGAAGGCAAGCCGTAAGCGCCTTACCAAAAACGCAGCATAAAGGAGAGCCCGTAGGTGGGAAGAGAAGTACTTTATGGGCCCGGATCCTGCGGCTTGATTATCGATCCAATGCCGCCGGGAGGCGCCCAGCGGCCCCACCTCTCTTTTGGCCCCCAATGCCAGCCGGCATGGGGGATGAGCCCCGATCGGATCAAGTGAGAGGGTGCTCCTATGCCGATCGGAAGCCTGAGAGCTTCCTGTCCACTCCAGTCCCGCACCTGAAACCGGATGTCTCGCCCGCAATGCGGACATCTCGACGTCAGACCATTCCTGAAGGGCTGAGGACTGGATGCGAGATCAGGTAGAGCGGTTTGGGCCTTCGCGTAGGCCTCTGAAAAGCCATTGAGGGTAGTGGCTGTCTGCAGATCGAATGGGTGCCGATCCGCCGTTTCGGTCTTGAATGCCAACAGCACCTGTCTTCGGCAAGTCCTATGCCAGCACTGGTCTTTCCTCAGAAGCAGCAACAGGATGCTGTGCCTTCCGTCGCCGTACCACTGGAGCTGACGGTTGAGGGCTCCTTGAACGAATTCGGCAACGCTTAACGTGTGACTATCGATATGGACCTGGGCGCCCGGGCGGCCGCGATTATCTTTCCAAAGCTGGGTTTGGAAAGCCGGGAGGTCCTTGTCGGGCTCGAGCCAGTATCGGTTGAGAAGGGATGCCTCATGGCAACAAGCCAGAGCGCCCGAACTCCCGACGCTGCATACCGGGCCTGGCGGAGGCGGTAGGTCTCTTCGGTCTGGAGATGCACCTGCGATTCTATCGCGATGGACCAAGTCTTGCCAGGCCTCCGGCAGAGCACATCCGCACGCCAGTCCTGATCGTCAGGGCCCTTCCCGGACTGCTCGGGAAGTGCCTCCCAGCCGGCGTTTCGCGCTCCGAGCAAGCATTGCGATTTGAGATAGAGGTGGAGGTCGGATTCCCTTGCACCCTCCGGGGACTGGCCGGGCGAGTGAGCAAAGAATCGAGTGCCCAAGCGGGAAACCTTGGGGATTGCCCTCCCCTTCCCGTAAGGCATCCACGCATCGCGCTCCCTCGACGATGTGAGGACCTCCCATTCGTCGTCGGAAAGGAGAGGAGCAATCAGGGGGGTTCCCGACCTAGTATAAGCGAGAAGCGGCATACCGAGTCTTTTAGCACCTTAGTGGTCAGGCCACCGATCTTTGGTCTCCCAGCCCTGAATAAATGCCGTGTTCTAAGCTGTCCGGCCCTGCTTTGTTAGAGGGAAGAGCCACAGCCAACCTGAGCGACCTCTGCCAACCTTAGAATTTAGTCCCTCCGTTCCTTTAAACTCTGCAATCTCGGAGAGCAATCCTGTTACGGCGATGTCAAGCGCAGTACGCCGTTCCCCGAAGCAATCTTCGTTGGATCGAAGGTAAGGTCGCCCAAGCGCCAGGACTGAAGGACCACAACAGTATCGCCAATCGTTTTGGGCTTGACGCCGCCACCATCCGGGACACGACGAATCGATATCGTCTTCTTCTTCCAGTCGAGCTGGATGCGATCCTCGGGTTCAAAGCCGGCCCTGTCCCATAGCTCCCGGGACAGCCGAATGGTGGTGTAGAAGCGGTCGGGCCGGTTGGCATCCGCAATAGACCTCACCGCAACATGCACAGCAGGCGATTTGTGGCCTGTGCTCACGGTTGCCCTTGGACGGCGAGTCCGCCTCACTGACGTTACGGGTTGAACTCGTTGTGCAGGCTCTGGTTCTGAGCCGCCTTTCTGGTCTTCCTCAGTGCGAGGCTCGATCAGCGATACGGACTGGTGTTGGATGCCAAAATTTGGCGGGTTGGAAGTCAACGTGACCGCGCGCACGACATTCTTAAGTTCGTTGGACATCCTGTCCGTCGACTGCGCCATCACAGGAGCCAACCGTGCAATCGCTTCGATCTGCTGGCCGCCAAGAGCCACCAGCTTGCTCAATTGCTCGGCTATGAGCTCCATAGCAGTCCGGAGGCTTTTCAGATCCACAGCCATGCCCGTCAGGGCCTGCTCGAGCTCCGGCGAGCGGACAGGGGCTAGTCCGCCCTGCTGCGGGGCCTCCGGAGCAGGGGGGCGGGGAGTCTGCACAGGCTTGGCGCGGAAAACCTCCGCTGCGAGCTCTTCGGGCTTGCCCAGGTGGCGCGCTAGGATATCGGCGATGTCACGGGTTCGCTTATCCGCCGTGGCTGTCAGACTGTCTGAATGGTTCCCGGCTTCTGATGACTTGTGGCGTCCAACCTCGGTGAATGAGCGCGGTTCAGTAAACGCGCGGGGCTTTCCCAAGCAAGTCGGGCACAGATCGTAGGCCTGATCGCGCCCGAGAAGCCAACCACGCTGCGTAAAGTAACCTTTGACGCGAGTGTCACCTGTTGGTTTGCTGGCTTCAAAAGTATCGGCTTTGCCGCATTGGGAGCATCGGGCTGTAAATCGGTACTTTGCAGGCGACCCGCCAATGCGAGTAATCTGCGGCTCGAACTGACGTGCGATGCCGGGCATTTCGCTGGTCCTAAATTAGTCATGAGCAGCTTTCCGTCGCGGGAGGGCACAAGGCCTTGATCGCGAGAGTGACCGGAAAACTATAGAGGGATTGCAAAGGTCCTTAACGCTTCAGACGAGATTCGCCAAGTCATCGGCGGCAGTCAGGCCACCGTCCTTAGGCAAAGCAACAAGCTTCAGGCACGGTGACTTTGAAGGTGGGTCGGCGCTCGCGTCGAGGATGAATAGTGAACTTGAGAGGATCGTGAAGAGCTCCTGGCGCGGGGGCGGCACAGGCTTGTGCGGCCCTCAGCGGCAAATACCATCAGGTCAAAGTCTATGGGCGGATGATCACCGAGAATCCGGCATTGATCCGATAAGGCAGTGTATAAGCGGTGAACAGACCTGTCGTAATTGTCTTCCCTGTCGGAGGGAAGAGCAGAAGGAGGTGCCACGTCAGAGTTGGTAGCATAGTTTGTAATGCCTGCTTTTCCGTTAGTGAACACTTTCCCAATGTTGGTCTGCGCGGCACCCAGCTCGTTGGTCAGAAACATCAGCAGTACAGGAAAGAGGCCGCGCAAGACCCAAAGGGGTCAAGGCGATGGAAGTTTGAACTGAGCATCATATGAGGGCAGGCATGATATCTCCTGTGACTATAGCTCGGGTGACACCGCGGCCGCGGTCAGCTCCGACCGGGCTGCATCGCCCGGGCGGCTTCTATGGCGGTCTGCGCTTCCTGCAGGTCGCCATCCTCCAGCGCCGGGGAGGACTGCCGGCCAGCAGCCGAGGGCAGGTGGCACAGGCTCGCCAGAACGGGATAATGATCCGAGCCGATCGCCGGCAGCTTCTCGAATTCCAACAGCGCGAGCCGGTCCTGGTACAATACCTGATCAAGCGGCCACGTAATCAGCATGCTCTCGGCATCATAGGTCGGATACAGACCGCGCCCCACACGCGGGTCGAGCAGGTTGCCGACTCTCATCGCCCGGCGGGTCACGCGCTCCCACGGCACCGCATTAAAGTCCCCGGCCAGAATGCTCGGGGTTTGTGAATCGCGGGCTTGCAGGGCAGCTGCCAAAAGATGCGCATCCCGCATGGTCGTCGGCTGCGACCACGCCTGTGGTGGTTGCGGGTGCAGGCCGTAGAAGCTCACAGCAGTTCCATCGGGCAGGCGCACGCCCGTGAAGATCGAAGGTGTGAAATTGGCGAACAGGAACCTCACCTCAGGATTAAGCAACTCGTACTTGGAGAGAAGGTGCATTCCGAAGAAGGCGTGACCCTCTGGGATGTGCTGGACGCGGTGCGGGAACTGGTTGTTAAGCTGGGCAAGCCTCTGGTCCCACCACTGGTCCGTCTCCATCACCAGCAAAAGGTCGGGGCTGGTGTTCCTGACGATGTCGAAGAACTCCTCGGCCTGCTCATTGTCCCTCTGCACATTGGCCACGAGCACACGCAGACGGGAGTCTGCGGGGCACTGAGCTACCTGGACGGCCTGCTCGGGCCAGAAGGGGATGTAGGGGTAGACCCGATAAAGGTTATAGCCGATTGCCAGGACAGCCAAGCCGAGCGGTATCCAGCCGAGACCCGTGCGGGGCCGTCGCAACACGGCATAGAGGACTAGCAGCGCCGGAAGGGCGACCAGAAACTGGACGCGCGCGAAATCCATGTAGCGGATCCACCAGATATTCGTCTCGATGAACGGGATGAGAGACAGGAGGGCGGCAATCACAATCAGCGGCACGACGATGTAGCGGGCGGTCCAATGAGAGATCTTCGCGCCGGAGCGGGTCTCGGCCATGTGGCACCTCCTCGGCAAGCGGTTCGAACCTGTGATGCCAGATTAAGGCCTGACCTTTGACGAGGGTTTCCTTTTCGCCTGCGTAAAACCCGAACGGTGCGCGGGAACTCTGTACGCTGGCGAACTATCTTGCCGCGAACGATTCCAGCGTTCCCGCCGCGTCAAGCACCATCAGCAATGGCCGCCAAAGCGTTCGCATGGACAGGCCGCCCTGTTGGGTATCATGGTCATTTCCACGATACGACGATTAGGGTTCGGAAAGCCGATCCCCTCCCACTTGAAGGCCAGGACTGTTGCCTGGCGCACACGGAGGCAGTCTCGTTGAGGTCGGAGCCCGCGAGGCGGTCAAGGTGGCCTCAAGCACGCTGGCATCGGGGCCAAGCTCCTACACTCGTACAGCGCCGAGTGTTCGGTTGAGACGCTGTCGGCTGACGACACAGCCCTCAGCAGCGTACGAATGGCATGGTCAAGATCGTCGTCGAAGACGAAATAGATCGTCACGAACCCGCGACGGATCGGATGGGCGGTGTTGTTGAGGATCCCTCACGTGAACACGTCTGCATTGGAGACGAGGGCGACACGGCCATCATTGAAATGATGCCCTGAAGGGCAAAGGCCCACTGCCAGTCGGGTGAGCCCCAGACCGGTCACGACGGACTAGGCTCAGGACTCGTTAAATGAGGTAGAAGGCCACTGAAGCAGCAATGCAGATGGCTGAGAAGAAGGTGTGGGCGCAGCGGTCATAGCGGGTCGCAACCCGGCGCCAGTCCTTGAGCTTGGCGAACATGTTCTCGACCTTGTGCCGTTGCCGATACAGAGCCTTGTCGTAGGCGATGGGAGCTGTCCGGTTCTTAGTCGGCGGAATGCAGGGCGTGATGTCCTTCTCGACAAGAGCCTGCCGGAACCAGTTGCTGTCGTAGCCTCGGTCGGCAATCAGCGTTGCGCCAGTCGGCAGCGCCTCCAGAACGAGCCGAGCGCCCTTATGGTCGCTCATCTGGCCTTCCGAGAGCAGCAGGATGAGGGGCCGACCCGCCGCATCACAGACAGCGTGGAGTTTGGAGTTCAGGCCGCCTTTCGTGCGCCCGATACGACGGGGAACATCCCCTTTTTGAGCAGGCTCGCCGCCGTGCGGTGGGCCTTCAGGTGGGTGGCGTCGATCATGATCCGCTCCGGCTTTGGCCCTTCACCCGCCAGGGCGGCGAAGATCCGGTCGAAGACGCCCAGCCGGCTCCATCGCATGGAGCGGTTGTAGAGCGTCTTGTGCGGCCCGTACTCCTTGGGCGCATCCTTCCACTGCAGGCCATGGCGGATCACGTAGACGATCCCGCTGACCACCCGGCGGTCGTCTACGCGTGGCACACCGTGCGCCAGCGGGAAACAGGGAGAGATCCGCGCCATCTGACGCTCGCTCAGCAGAAACAGATCACCCATTCACAGCCTCCTCGACAGGAGACTCTGAGTCACACCTCAGCCCAAATTAATAGGTCCTGAGCCTAGGGCTGCCGTGGTCTGCCTCCTGAAAAGTGATCCTCCCTGAAGTATGGCTTTCAAGCCAAAGGAGGACTGAAGATGGGCAAGAAGAGGCACACGGCCGACGAGATCGTTGCCAAACTGCGGCAGGTTGACGTGCTGACCGCGCAGGGCCGGACGGTGGCAGAGGCGATCCGGCAGATCGGCGTGACGGAGGTGACGTACTACAGGTGGCGATCCGAGTACGGCGGCCTCAAGTCCGATCAGGTCAAGCGGCTCAAGGAACTCGAGACGGAGAACGCCCGCTTGCGGCGGGCCGTCTCGGATCTCACCCTGGAGAAGTTGATCCTCAAAGAGGCCGCCTCGGGAAACTTCTGAGCCCCGCCCGCCGTCGCGCCTGTGTGGAGCACGTGATCGCCAAGTACGGCGTCTCAGAGCGGCTGGCCTGCCGGGTTCTGGGCCAGCACCGCTCCACCCAGCGCAAGATCCCCAAGAAGCCGGAGGATGAAGCGGCGTTGACGGCCGACATCATCGCTCTGGCCACCCGGTACGGCCGCTACGGCTACCGGCGCATCACGGCTCTGCTGCGAGAGGCCGGCTGGCTGGTGAACAAGAAGCGGGTTGAGCGGATCTGGCGACGGGAGGGGCTCAAGGTGCCGCAGAAACAACCGAAGAAGGGACGTCTCTGGCTCAACGACGGATCCTGCATCCGGCTGCGGCCAGAATATCCCAACCATGTCTGGAGTTACGACTTCGTCGAAGATCGCACTCATGACGGGCGCAAGTTCCGTATGCTCAACCTCATCGACGAGTTCACGCGCGAATGCCTGACCATCAGAGTGAACCGGAAGCTCAAAGCCGTCGATGTCATTGATGTGCTCTCGGACCTGTTCATCCTGCGCGGTGTTCCAGATCACATTCGTTCCGACAACGGCAGCGAGTTCACGGCAAAAGCCGTGCGTGATGGATTACGGCCGTGGGTGCCAGGACGGCCTACATCGAGCCGGGCAGCCCCTGGGAGAACGGCTATTGCGAGAGCTTCAACTCGAAGCTCCGGGATGAACTGCTGAAAGGAGAGATCTTCTACACGCTCGAGGAGGCAAAGGTGGTGATCGAAAGCTGGCGTCGTCATTACAACACGGTGCGCCCGCACTCATCCTTGGGCTACCGGCCACCTGCACCAGAGGTTTTGGTCTCGGCTTCCAAGCTGGCGCCCAGGCCAACGCTGAATTAACATCACACCCGGATCACCCACATGGGGCAGGCCACCAGCCTTGGCCAATTCGGCGGCCACAAAGTCGATTTCATCGTCAGTCATGCGGAGTTCTCATGTTGATACTTAGCACTCGCCGTATGACCATGGATCAGGAGCCTTGGTTTTGCGGTTCGGATTCTACCTCGCAGGGAGTAAAGCGCTCGGTTGTAATCCGGTCAATACACAGCGTCCTCAGGATGTGTGCTGTCTTACATCTGGCTCGCCGAATATCCCCCTGCCCCTTTGTCCCAGTAGAATCGACAGCAGACTGGACCATCGTGAGACCTTGCTCCCGCAAATCAGACACTCTGTCTCAGTGCAAAATTGAGGCTACGCCAGTCCTCCCTTATGACTAAGTGCCCCCGCCCGGCAGACCGAATGAGGCTCTCTTTCTCGTGCGGATGAACGCAACACTTCAACTTCGCGGTCAGCATGCACTCGAACGGTAAATACAGTTTGGCTGGCGGACAAAGGGAAAGCCCTGCCGGGGGCAGAGTTCGCTGACAGGAACCGCCGTTTGGGAAGGCAGTTCGGTTTCAGTGTGAGCCGTTCGCGTCCCTCCTCGCATAGGCCACAGAGCTTACCTCAAGCTTGGCTGAATGTGGCTGCGGCTCGGGCATGATTGATAGCCGTGTCGTGGTTCTGTGGAGCGTCAAGGATGATATGTTTTTAGGCGTCGAACGATTCAGCCTTGCGCTTCATTAAGGTCCGCAAATGCTGTGTTATGGGCCCCATCAAGCTAGCCAAAGCTCGCTTCCAGGAATCAGATCGTCGCTGCAGCTGGCGAAAATTTAGGGGTCAGGTTGGCACGGGAGAAAACTCGGTCGCACATCACCCGTGCCGTCTCAGTCATTCAGAAGAAGCTACCTTATTTGGGTTCGCTAAGCGCTTTAGGGTTTCGACGTCGAGCTCTCTCGTGACGGAAAGACCGTTCTTGTACTGGAACTCTTCGATGGCGCGACGAGTACCCGGTCCGATGACGCCGTCAGCTGCAAGAGGTCCGTAGCCCAGATTCGTCAATGCCTTCTGAGCTGCGGTGACCACAACCCTCCTGGGCGCATCCGTGGATGGCGTCGTTGATCCTGTTGCGGAGACGTGGGTGCCCTCCCGGCTAGCCCCGTCGAGGCGGTTCAATTCACCTAAGGCGATGGCGAGTTCTGCATTCGCCTTATCCCGCCTCTGAGACAAGCTGTTGACCTTTTCTCGCAACGAGGCTGCTTGAGACTGAAGGGTGGCGAGATCCGCCTTCACCGTCTGCGCCTGAGCGCGCTCATGGAGTAGTTCCATCTGACTTTGGGCAAGCTTGGCAATCTGTCCTCTCAGTTCAATTTCGACCTGGTCTGCCCTGCGGTCCGAAAGGAACCAGAGCCCCCATCCTGTGGCAGATCCGATGCCAAGAGCAACGACAAGAGCATAGGAGAGCGTCAACGACCCTGCCTTGTATTCCGACCTCATCAAATCTCCTCACGAGTTATCCTACGGCCCTCTGTTCGGGTGTACTGTTCGTGGAGCCTGAGAGTGTGGTCAGAACGTGGCTAGGCTCAGGTCGCTTGCAACATTGAGGAGTCGTATGGTTCGTGTGGTGAATAAGGTGTTAACGCATTCCGCAGCGGAGGATAGCTCCACAGGCGTTCATATCCTGTTACCTTGCCTAGGTGGTATGGGCGGCCGCAGTTCCGCCCGAAGTGTCCAATTTCCGCCGGAACCTCTGCTCTTAGGCCCTTGAGTTACGGGGTGTCCTCCACCAAGCACTACTTTGGCAGGTATGAGGAGCCGAGCGAAGCCTGTCGACGTCCTCTCCTGAGGGATCCTCAGCAGGTGGTTGTTATGGGCACCTCAGTTGCGTGGGACCAGAAACTCCAGTCCTGGATTGGGCTTTCCTGAAACCCCTGCGTCACCCGGCCCATCAGCGCATGTGCCCGCTCTATGTGGCAGGCCTGATCGGCCCTGGTGCGCGCAAGAGCGTACAAGCCATAGGGGCTTGAGTAGCGCCGGCAGACTACGACCAACTGCATCACTTTGTGGCGGTGGGCCCCTTCCCTCGCCTACCCTCAATCCGGTCACTCATCCTTATTTGTCCGTGCCTTGCTTAGAACCATGTCAGCATCGTCGGCATGACGGACCCGACGCTTCGGATTGTCATCCCTTGGAACGGTTGCTGGTCAAAGCGCCGATCGGATGATTGGGACTTGCGTCATAGTAGGTGCGATCACGTCGAAACAAGCGGTTGGTTCGGCAATTCAGTCTTCGAATGGCAGCAGTTCAGCCGATTACAGTCAAATGGAGGGCCGCGCGGTCGGCGAATGCCGCGTGGCCTGCTGTTCGTGCGGCTTGCGGCGTGCGGCGGCACGCGCACTTAGGCGGGCTGACGCTCCGCAAGCACAGGGTCGTGCACCTGCAGCACCGTCAACCGCTTCGACTCTCCGGTACGGGTGGTCCAATCAATCGACTTGCCAACCGGAAGCCCGATCAGGGCAGTTCCGATGGGCGTCAGCACCGAGATACTACTCTTTGAGATGTCAGCGTCCTGCGGATAGACGAGGGCCACGGTCTGCACCCGCCCCGTCATATCGTCGCGGAAGTCAACCTCGCAGCCCATGCAGACGGTGTCGACGGGATGGCGCCCCGCGGGAAGGACATGTGCGCGGTCGAGCTCGTCCGCCAGTTCCGCTGCGACCTCAGGCAGTGTGGTCGCCGCCGCATTGGCGAGCACAGAGAGCTTCTCGTGGTCGGCGGCGCTTAGGATGATGCGGGGCTTGGCACTGCCAGCTTTCATGGTCATGGGATGTCTCCTGTTCTGTTGGGTGCGATGGCAGGGTTAACACTGCCGGTGGGTCGGGATCATTGTCATCGCCACGTGTCGGCGGGTTTGAGGTCCGTTTGGTCGCGGGGCGCCTCGGCGGCAACAGCCGGATGAAATTTCCATCGGGCCGCTCTGCATCCTTCGGCGCGGACTTCGACGACGGCTCCTTCGGGGACCGATCCATGGCGAGATTTCCTCTGATTTCTGCGTTTCTCTGGGCACGTGCTGACCTGAGAACCTCTTCCAGGAATTCAGCTGTGGGACGTTCGAACGCGGGACGCACTCTGTTATTGATAGGAGGGTTGCTGGCCTACAGCTCGCGTAGGCTTTTGCGCCGCGACGCAGAGCACGAGATTGAAGATTTGTTGAAGCAAACCGCAGCACTGGGATGCGCCAGCACCCGGCCTTACAAGACGTCCAATTTATATGGCTCTTGCGTTCACCCCGAGCTCGGGGTGCCGATGCACGTCGAGCTCGGGGCTACTTACCCGCGATGAGGCTGCCTGCCCGATGTAGGCCGCGGCGGAAATGTGCGACACTTAACATGATGACTCATGCTGGTATACATTACCCTGCTTGTCAAATCGTCGGCGCACCGCGTGACGGAATGTCTGTTTTCAGATCCGTCCCCAGGCTTACGCCAAGCGTCGTTCATGAAAACCATGTGAATTGCCTCCGCATCCGTCTCCGATCTGAAATGCGCCATGATCTCGCGGTCGCGCTGACGCCGGGTCACCCAGGTTAATTCCCGCAGTTGCGTGCGGACATCACCATCCGGGTTTAGCAACAGGAATACTCGATCCGCGAGAGTGATGTTCGCAGCGCCAAAGTTGTGCGCAGGGATCAGACGGCGAATGTCCAAATGGGCTGGCCGAGGCCCGCGAACGGAGCGCCGGGTTTGAGATGCGGCGGCCGACCCCGAAGGTGGATGCCTTTCTGCCCTGCAGAACCGTGTGGTAGGCAACATTATGCTTCAGAGGGCTGTCACTGTCGCAATACGAGCAAGCTTCCCAACGAGTTCGGGACGTTGCGCGCACAGGCAAGGAACCAAGCGAGCAGGCGTGATCAGGGACACCATCACGGTAGTCATCAACTTTAATGCCGGCCCAAACTTGTGGGCTGCCTCGTGCTTCTGGGAGACAGGGCATGTACTTTTGACCCGGGTGGTTTGGATGTGTCGCCACGGGCTCACGTGCCCGTTTGGAGAAGTCCTTTCCGGAGCAGCATGTGCGGCGTGACGAATCGGCGTTAGTGGCACTGTGGCAGCGCCTGACTGAGAAGAAGTATCATTCTTATATTCAGGGCTATCCTTAAAAGCTCCCTGAGTGCAATGTTGGGTTCGTGAGCGGCACATAGCCAATGGTGACGTATTGCATGAGCGTTTTACCGCACAATGTGAACCTCGATGCCGTGGTGATGCGTGATTAGAGAGCTATGGCGCAACAGGGTCAGGAGGAGGCCATGGGCGAATGGAAAACACTTTTTGAGGACGAGGTCGAGGGTCGCTGGGTTACGCTGAAAGTCTATGAGAGTGAGGATGATGAGGACGGGGACGAGGGCCCGCTCGTGCGTGTCACGGCAGCACCGATTTATGACGACAATGCAGAGTTAGGGCCGAAGCAAGGCGGCCAGGCGCTCCCCACCACGACAGAAGTGGCAGACACATCAACCACGCTCGAACCCGATCCAGTGGAGGATCTGGAGGAGGAACTAATGGAGATCGGCTTCAGTCCAAAGGCAGCCGCTTGGATTGTCGCCAAGGTCCCGGTGTAGCCCGCGAGGTCTTGGATGGCCTAGCTCTGCTCTCCGAGCGCGAGGTGGACGTTCTCGGCCCTATACGCGCCCGACCTGTTCCATACAGGTCGATCGTGCGTGATTTGGGTTGGCTTGGCATTGTACTATCAACTTGGGATCCGTCGCAAATGTTCTGTTTCAGGGTTTCGGGTAGTTCCGCCTCAGTTCAGCGGCGAAGGGTGCCGTGTTTAAGGAGTGCACAAATAAATGTGGGGTCACATGCCGCCCACAGTCCCGGCTGTCATTACACTGCCGCTGATTAGGTCTATCCGCGCGTTTCGGATGCTTCGTCTCACTGGCCGCCCCTAAATCCTTATATTCCTCTATCGATGTGAGGGCCCCGGAAAGCGTCAATCCTGTTTCGCGGTAATCACTGAGAGTGTCACCGAAAGGAGCGCGATGAGGATGACGACTGCATTCACGGCATGCGAATACTCCCACTCCTGGCGTAACTCGCTCCAGTTGTTCGGCGGGGTCGTCCAGTTGGCGGTCGCATGGTTGGCCGGAAAAGACCAGGTGAAGAAGATGGCAAAGAAGACGACGAAGCATAGGGCAGCGGTCGCAGCAAAGAGGAAGGCTCGGCGCTGCCGACGCAGCTTGCTTGCCAGAACAACGTTCATGATGAGCGCGGCCAGGTCGACGATGCCGAACCACGCCCATCCCGCATAAACGCCCTAGACAGTCAGATAGGCGTCGCGGGGCATATCGATCTTGTTCGGCAACTCGAACAGGTGAGCCCCAATTGGCACCAAGGCGAGAGCGGTCAGCACAACCGCGAGGAACTGAACCACATGCAGGTTCATCGATGCCTCCGCGCTCTGAGGTCATTCCGCATTGGTCGCGCTAGAGAGGCTTTCGATCGACCCGGATATCGAAATGCAGCACCTCCTCGCGGATCCCGAGCTTCTCGTAAAGGGCGATGGCTGGATCATCACCGCGATCGGCCTGTACGTAGACCACCCAGGCGCCACGCGCCGCGGCGACCTCGCACAAGTATTCGATCAGGGCGGTCGCGACACCTTGCCGTCGATATTGATCGCTCACGGCAAGGTCATAGATGTACACCTCGCGTCGTGCCCTCTCAAACTTGTCGAGTTCATAGGCAACGAGGCCGCCTACGACCTCCTCGCCCGCCAATGCCACTATGACGAAAATGTGCTCCTTCGCAAGCAATCCCTCCAGATAGGCGTCACTCGGCGGCTCGGCCCCGTAGGTTTCAGGGTCGGCGAAGGCCGCCCCGAACAGCGCGGTGAGCTGACGAAGCAACCTGACGTCAGTGAACCTGAGGTGATGGAGGAGCATGGGCTTTGGGAGCATTGGCCCATGCTAGCGCTGTCGCGTGGCACGGCAACCCCTTCGAAACCAGTCTCCGCATCGCCCTGACGGAACGTGCTCCACTAGCCGGCTGCCATCTTGATGCCGGGCTACGGGCGGCGCTCGCGCTGGAGGTCGAGATGCCAGAAGGAGCCGACGACGCCTTCTGGCCGCTGCTCGGCTATTGCTGTGGTTCCGTCTGTGGCAGCGAGATCCCGCTAATCCGTGGCCTTGAGACGAGCGCCGCAGGGCCGGACGCGTTAAAGGCCTTTGGTGCTGCCTTCGCGACAGTTGCCGCCGCACCGATGTTTCACATCGCCGGGATCACGCCGGAGGCGGACGGGCAGAGGCCGGAGCGCCAAGTGCGCATAGGCTTGGGCGATCTGCGAAGGGCATGGGAGGTGCTGAACACCGCCACATTACCGGAGGTTGGCCGCATCAGCCTCGGCAACCCGCACTTCTCCCTTGATGAATGCGCTCGATTGGCAGCGCTGGTGCGCGGGCCGAACCAAGTCTGAGAACGTGGCGGCGATCGTGACGTGCGGCCGGGCCGTGTATGAGGCGGCCTCTAAGGCTGGACATGTTGCAGTGGCCGAAGCCTTTGGCGTGCAGTTTGTCACCGATACATGCTGATGCATGATTGGTGAACTGGTGGTCCCTCCAGCAGCACGGACGCTGATGACCAACTCAGGCAAGTACGCGCATTACGCGCCAGGCCTTGTTGGGCGTGATGTCCGGTTCGGCAGCATGGCCGCGTGCGTGGAGGCCGCCTGTACCGGCAAGGCTCTACATGACTTACCCGCTTGGCTGTCATAGCTCCGGACTGGGTCACACAATGAAATTTCTAGCGTCTTCGGAACGTCTGGCTCCGTGAGCATTGCTGTCCTCAGGCAAATATCTCTAGTATGCCACGACCTGACCTTTCTGGTTTCACCAGTTTCTCCCATGGCGATGTATCGAACCCGCTCAAAGGATAGGCTGAGCATCGCTCAGTCGTGGCAGCTATTCTATAACACATGAGCAGTGTTGTCGCGACGTGCTCCATTGGGAGCACCCGTAATGATCAGCGGGTCCATCATGAATCCCCCGCAACCTCGGTTCGGGACTTCAGGATCTCGAGAAGCGCTCGATCCCGCCGCTCCTCCAGTTCCTGGATCGAACGGTTGCCAGCTTCCTCGGCGACGCCTTCCACAATCCGTTTCTGCACCTCTGGGCTCAGTGACGGGTTCCCCAGTGAGGCCCATCGTCTGATCTGGCTTGGGCCCAAGTGGGAGAGGTAGTGCTCGATGCCACCCTGGCCGCCGCCAAGATGATAGGTCATGTGCGGACCCATGACGGCCCAGCGTAAGCCCGGCCCATTGCATAAGGCAGCATCAATATCAGCCACACTCGCCACGCCCTGCTCCACCAGGTAGACCGCTTCCCGGTATAGGGCTGACGACAGCCTGTTCGCGATGTGTCCTGGCATCTCCCGTCTCAGGATAACTGGCCGGCGACCGAGGGTTCGGTAAAACTCAGCTGCCTGCCGAACAATGCTTTCGTCCTCGCCAACTAGCTCCACGAGCGGAACTAGGTGTGGAGGATTGAAGGGATGGGCGACGATGAACCGGTGCAGTGTCTTGCAGTTCGCGACAATGCTGCTCCGCAGGAGGGCCGACGTGCTGCTGGCGACGATAACGCCCTCTGCCGCGAGTTCATCGATGTCGGCCAGTATTCTCCGCTTCAAGGCTTCGTCCTCCGGAACGTTCTCTTGGACGAAGTCAGCGGCACTCAGCACCTCAGTCAGATCACCCGAGAACCGCAGCTCGCCGTTCTGTCGAGTGCCGAGCTCCGCGAGTTGATCGAGGGCATGATCCACGAACGAATGCAGCCGCTCCTCGGCACCCGGGCTCGGATCGTAGGCTGCCACGTCTAGGCCATGGCCCAGAAAGAGAGCAGCCCAACTCGCGCCGACGGTTCCGCAGCCGATCACTGCCACCCGTTTGATCGTTGTCACCCTGAGATCTCCTGATGAAGCTGAGAAAACAGCCCCTCGACCTGTTCAGCCGGCGGGCTGCCGAACATCTACTCGGCCGCCTTAACACCCGTGGTCTTGATGAGATCAGACCATTTTTGCATTTCGCTATCAATCAGGCGAGTTGCATCCTCTGGCGTTCCCGGCTTCGGCGTGACGCCCTGAACGCGCATGGCTTCGATGACCTTGGGTGCCTTGAGAGCCTTGACGATCTCCTGATTGAGCTTTGTCAGGATCGGCTCCGGAGTTCCAGCCGGTGCGAGCACTCCAAACCACGAACCGACCTCGAACCCGCTCAAGCCCTGAGATGCCACGGTGGGCACTCCTGGCATGAACTCCGACGGCTCCTGTGTGGTGACCCCCAAGGCCCGCAATTTGCCTCCCTGCACATGTGGCAGAATTGACGGGATCGTGTCGAACATCACCTGCACATGTCCGCCGATCATGTCCGTCATCGCCGGCCCGCTGCCGCGGTATGGGGCGTGAACAAGCTTGGTGCCGGCCATGGAATTGAACATCTCGCCTGCAAGGTGCTGGGGCGAACCGGCACCCGCTGACGCATAGGTCATCTTTCCGGGCTGCCCCTTGGCCAGGGCAATCAACTCCTGGACGGACTTGGCCTCGACCCCCGGATTGACGACCAGGGCGAGCCCAACATTGCCGGCCAGGGTGATGGGGGCGAAGCTCTTCTTGAGGTCAAAGCCGGGCTTGGCCTGCAGGCTCATGTTGATGGAGTGGCTGGTAAGCGCCCCCATCAGCAGGGTATAGCCGTCAGGGGACGCCCGCGAGACGGCCGCGGCCCCTAGGCTTCCGGCAGCGCCCGGCCGATTCTCGACGATAACGCGCTGCCCAATGGTGTTCGACACCTCCTCAGCAACGACGCGACCGATGATGTCCGTCGCCCCACCGGGTGCATAGGGCACGACCAGCGTGATGGGACGCGTTGGATAGTTCTCCTGGGCGAAGGCGCTGGTACCAGCCGACATCCCCGCTCCGACGAGGGCGGCGGCGCTGATGAGAAGCGTTCTGCGAAGCATGATGTTTCCTCTTTGATGTTAGTTATGAGGCTGTTTGGGTCTAGCTGCCCATCAGCTGAAATCGAAGTCGCACCCCTCGTCGGCCTGCAACACGCTTTTTAGGTAAAGACCACGGTATCCGCGATGTTCCTCGGTGAGGTGGGCTGGTGGCTGCCATTCTTTGACACGGCGATCCAGCTCATCCTCATCCACCAGGAGCTCAATACGGCGCTCGGGCACATCCAGCCGGATCCGATCGCCATTCCGCACAAGGCCCAAGGGGCCACCGGTCGCGGCCTCCGGAGCAATGTGGAGAACGATCGTTCCAAAGGCGGTGCCGCTCATTCGTGCATCAGACATGCGCACCATGTCCTTCACCCCTGCCTGTGCGAGCTTCTTCGGGATCGGCAAATAGCCAGCCTCCGGCATACCAGGAGCACCCTTCGGCCCGGCATTACGCAGGACCAGGATATCGTCCGCCGTCACATCGAGATCCGGATCGTCGATCCGGGTCACCAGATCCTCAACGGATTCGAAAACGACAGCTCGACCGGTATGCTGAAGAAGCTCGGGCGATGCCGCCGAGTGCTTGATCACGGCCCCAAGCGGAGCCAAGTTCCCGCGCAAGATTGCCATGGCGCCGGTGGCTTTCAGGGGATTGTCCCGACTTCGGATCGTTGTCTGTCCAGGCACGTCCTCGGCCATATCGGCGATGGCTCCAATGGTTTCGCCGGTGACCGTCACCGCATCCAGGGCGAGATGATCGCGCAGCTCCTGCATCAGACGGGGAACCCCGCCAGCCCAGTGGAAGTGCTCCATGTACTTGGCGCCCGAGGGCTTCAGATCCACGAGAACGGGAACCTGGCGCCCGATTTGGTCGAACTCCTCCAGATCAATCTTGATCCCGCGGCGGCGGGCAATAGCGGCCAGATGAACCAAGCCGTTGGTCGAGCCGCCGATCGCCTGCAGCACGACCATGGCGTTGCGAAAGGCTGCCTCGGTTAGCACCTCGCTCGGGCGCGTTCCGCTCTTTGCAAGCAAAACTGCTTGACGCCCACTCGCCTCGGCAGCCCGGATCCGGTCCGCATGCGTTGCCGGGATCGAGCCGGTCCCCGGCAGGGCAATACCGAGCGCCTCGACAAGGCAGCCCATGGTACTTGCTGTGCCCATGACCATACAGGTGCCCTGGGTGGGAGCCAAACGTCCACTGACAACCTCCACCTCATCCTGGTCCATAGCTCCGGCCCGGTGGTTTCCCCAGAGCCGGCGGCAGTCGGTGCAGGCGCCCAGCATCTCACCCTTGTGGTAGCCGACGAGCATTGGTCCGGTGATCAGTTGGATTGCCGGCACGTTGGCGCTGACAGCGGCCATGAGTTGCGCTGGTACAGTCTTGTCGCAGCCCCCGATCAGCACCACCGCATCCATCGGCTGGGCGCGGATCATCTCCTCGGTGTCCATGGCCATGAGGTTGCGCAGGAACATGCTGGTTGGACTGGCGAAGGACTCGTGGATGGAGATCGTTGGGAACTCCATCGGGAGCCCACCCGCCAGCATGACACCTCTCTTCACCGCCTCAATCAGGCGAGGCACGTTGCCGTGACAGGGATTGAAGTCGCTAAAGGTGTTGGTGATGCCGATGATCGGCCGCTCCAGAGCGTCGTCAGAGAAGCCAGCGGCCTTGATGAAGGCCTTGCGCAGAAACAGGGAGAAGCCGGGATCGCCGTAGCTTGTGAGGTTGCGGCGAAGACCGGATGCGGGAGGTTTAGGATCATTGCTCATGACGAGCGATCATCGGCGTGCTACCATGATTGTCAACAATAATGTCGAAGCTGAGCGGGGTTGGTATGGACAGTGTGGAGCGTCAGGCATCGGCGACCCGCGTGAAACAGGTAGCGAATGCCCTTGAGGAGGAGATCGTCCTTGGGTGGCTGCAGCCCCGGGAAAGGCTGATCGAGGAGAACATCGCTTCACGTTTCGATGTGAAGCGGCATGTGGTGCGGGAGGCAATTGCCGAACTCGAGCGCATGGGTTTAGTCGAGCGCGTGCAGAACAAGGGAGCGGCTGTTCGCATGCTAAGTCCGACCGAGGTTCGCCAGATCTATTCGGTACGGGAAGCTCTGGAGACCTTAGCGGCACAGCAGATCCCATTGCCACCTCGACCGGAGACGATCAGCGCATTAACGGAAATCCAGGGACAGCACGCCGCTGCCGTTGAGCGGAGAGATCCTCGAGTCGCGTTCCGAGCAAACATGGCCTTTCACAACGCGCTTTTTGGAGCCTGTGGCAACCCGCATCTGGTTGAGATCATCCAGAGCCTTGCTCAGAGGGTTCATGGCGCGCGCTCTTACACGGCGGCAAACCCCGTGCATCTCGCTCGGGCAAGAGACGACCACTGGTCCATGATCGAGGCGCTCAAGGCATCAGACCGAGACAAGCTGGTTCAGCTTTGCCGTGAGCATCTCAGCCCGTCACGTGATACGTACATCGCCTATCTGGAGCAGCGATTCGGCAAAGCCGGGTAATGCCCATAGATAGAATCATCAGCCTAACCAGACCAGAGCCCGCTGGATGAAGCCTGGCAGGACTTAGGTCAGACAGTACCGACTGGCTCGGCTGGGTGAGAAGTTCGGAGCCGATATCAAGCTAGGTGATCTGATCGACCAGATTGCCATCGACTGCCCGAGGAAGTCCCTCCCGTGGGAGCGGCCCCCAAACCAGTATGATCGCAGGTGCAAGGCTCGTTATACCGATCTGGAGGCGATCAGCCGCCCTCCCCCGACCTTCCGCCGATGATGCGAAAGCTTGCGGTCGTCCAGGGTGGGAGAGGCTGACACATGGAACCGCTTCTCTTGAGAGCAACAGTGATCCTCCCTCGCTTTGACGGACACCTCTGATACGCTCCTGTGGGAGCGGGAAGGTGTTTGATGACGAAGACGAGGCGCGAATTCACACCCGAGTTTAAGCGAGAGGCCGTGGCACTGCTGGAG